>NZ_JBSFYR010000008.1:0-150682 GCF_053599875.1 Streptomyces sp. NPDC005151
CAGCGGCCACCCCACGCCCGAATCCGCAACCCAGCCCCGACACGGCCTGCACACCCCCGAAACGATCAACCCGAAATCAAGCCGGTGGATCCGGGCTGAGTCCATGCGCTGGTGATACCCGGCAAAGCCCCACCCATGACGTGGACTTGGGGCGGCCGGAAGCATGCGCACAGAGCTGCGGGGACGTCTAGGTTGGTGAGTGATCGCCTGAACAACGACCCGCAGGAGGCACCCCCGTGTCAGACCGTGACCCCAGACTCGATTCCGCCGCGGAGATACGCGCACGGATCGACACGAGTACGCCGCACTCCGCGCGCTTCTGGAACTACTTCGTGGGCGGCAAGGACAACTACGAGAAGGACCGTGAGCTCGGAGACCACATCAAGGAGATCTTCCCCGGACTCGTCGACGTAGCACTCACGAGTCGTCACTTCCTCGGGCGCGTGGTCCGGCATCTGGCCGGGGAGCAGGGCATCCGTCAGTTCCTGGACATTGGAACCGGTTTGCCGACGGCCGACAACACCCATGAGGTCGCCCAGCGGGTCGCACCGGATGCGCGGATCGTGTACGTCGACAACGATCCGCTGGTACTGGCCCATGCGCGCGCGCTGCTCACCAGCACGCCTGAGGGAGAAACGGCGTATCTCGACGCCAACCTGTATGAGCCCGAGGCCGTCTTGAAGGCCGCCGCGAAGACGCTTGATTTCTCTCAGCCGGTTGCCCTCATGATCCTCAATACTCTTGGCCACGTCGCCGATTACGACCAGGCCAGAGCTCTCGTATCCCAACTCATGGCAGGCCTGCCGTCCGGCAGTTATCTGGTCATCAGCGACTCCACCTCCACCAGCGCAGGCATGATCGCAGCGTCGGAGGCGTACAACTCCAGCGGAGCGGTCCCCTACTACGTGCGCAGCATCGACGAGATCACCGGATTCTTCGACGGCCTCGACCTGGCCGACCCCGGAATCGCCCAGGTCACGCAGTGGCGCCCTGAACCCGGCAGTGCGTCTGGCACCGCGACGTCAGTCGATGCCTACGGCGGGGTGGGCCGCAAGCCGTAGCGGCACATTGATGGCGCTGTCCAGGTGGCCCGCGATGGCCCCGCGGGCCGGCGAACAGCTCGAACAGGCGGACCCGTGCCCCGTCCCCACGTCGCGGCACGGGCCGTCCGGTGACCACGATGTGCCGGGCCCCCGCCGCGGCGGCCCGGGCGAGCGCGGCACGGGAGCGGGGCTCACGGTGTCGTCGCGGCGCAGTCCTGCACACCCCGCAGGGTCGGCCGTACCGATTCGACCCCGGCGCCCTGTGCCTGGAGCTGCTGCCCACCGGCGGGCGAGCACCGGCAGCGTGTGAGGGACCGGGTGGCCGCCGCGCCGGGCTGAGCCCGGCCGCGGGGAGCTGTCACCGGCGTGGCTCATCGGGGTGTTGCCCGGGTGGACGTCGGCCGGGCGATTTCCTGGACGCCCGGAGTCGGGTCTCCGTTGCCGGGATTGCCCTGGAGGCGGGACCGGGGTCCGGCCGGGCCGAGTCCGGAAGGGTGCACCGCCTGTGCGGTGTCGTCGGCGCGTGCGGTGGGTGTGGCTGCGCAGATGACGGCGGAGACGGCCACGGTGGCGGTCGCCACGCGCAGGAGCGTGCGGGAGTGTCTCTCGAAGTGCCGGGTTCGGGTCATAGGTGTCAGAGAAATGTAAGCAGACGGTATGACCGCGCTTACTCACCGGGACACGCGCCGTGATCGCCCCAATGCCGTACGGTCCAGGTGATCCGCGACGGCTCCGTGGTCCATGGCCCGCGCGATCAGCGCCACGTAGTTGTCGGGGCGGACCAGGACGAGGGCGTTCTCGGTGATCCCGTACGCCGAGCGGGCGTGCCCCTCGTCGTCGGTGAGGCCCTCGTGGCCCCCGTCGTCCACCGCGTGCACGCGCACCACGTCGCCGTACTCCGCCGCCACCTCCCGCAGCGCCTCCGCCGCGCCCGCGCCGAAGCCCAGCAGCGTGAAGTGCGGCCCGGCGAACGTCTCGAACAGCCGGACCAGCGCCCCCGTCCCCGCGTCGCGGCACGGGGCGTCCGGGGCGCGGTCGCCCGCCCGCAGCCGGGCGCGGGGACCGTCGGCCGCGCCGTCCCGGGCGAGCGAGCTCCAGCGGTAGTTCCCGTCCAGCCCCATGGTCTCCGCGGTGTTCGCCGCGTCCAGTCCGCCGCCCGGCTTCTTGATCGCCTCCAGGGTCGCCCGCAGCCGGTCGGAGGTGAGGTCGAGGGTCCGGGCGGCGACGGGCAGCCGCTCCTCCTCGTACGTGTCGAGCAGGCCCGCACCCGCCCGTCCGGTCACCACGAGGGCGAGCTTCCAGCCCAGGTTGAACGCGTCCTGGATGCCGGTGTTCATGCCCAGCCCGCCCGCGATCGCGTGCACATGCGCGGCGTCGCCCGCGAGGAGGATGCGGCCCACCCGGTAGCGGTCCACCATGCGCTCGTTGACCCGGTACGTCGACAGGAGGGTGGCGTTCGACAGGCGGGTACCGGGGAGACCGGAGTGCTTGGCGAAGAGCCGTCGGAAGCTTTCCTGCGAGGGCGGTACGGGGGCTCCGGCGGCGTCCGTCTCGGGTCCCGCCTGGAACCACCAGCCCGACCGCGTCCCCGGGATCGGGCACAGCATCACGGCGCCGTCCTCGTCGAACCACTGGTGCCAGAGGCCGCGGTCGAGACCCTCCACCTCGACATCGCCGCAGACCATCATCTGCTCCTCGGTCGTCTTCCCCTCGAAGGGGAACGAGAGCAGTTTGCGCACCGTGCTGTGGCCGCCGTCGCAGCCCACCGCATAGGCCGCCTCGATCTCGCTGCCGTCGGTGAAGGTGACGGTCACCGAAGCGTCCGCCTCGGTCAACCCCGTTGCCTCGGTACCCAGTTCGACCCGCACCCCGTACTCCGCGAGCCGGGCGCGCAGGATCTCCTCCAGCCGCCACTGGGCGATGAGCCACGACCGGTCGTACGGGGCGTCCGGCGTCGGGCTCGGCGGTCGGGATCTCGGCGGTGACAGCGGTGTACGGGCTCGCCTCGGCCGGCACGGACGGCACGCCCGGAGCCACCCTGGACGCCTTCCGTGCGGCGCTCGTCGTGCCGGTGGCGATGGTGACGCTGGGCGCGCTGATCACTGCTCTCGGGCTGCGTACGAGGAGGGGTCCGCGCCCGCTGCCGGAGACGTCCGCTCCGGTGCCGTCGGTGTCGCCGGTGTCGCCGCCGTCGCGGCAAGCCGCGCGGCCTGCGCCCTCGTCCGCCGCGCCGTCCGGAACGCGTCCCACGTCAGCAGCGTGAGCGCCAGCCACACCAGCGCGAACCCGGCCCACCGCTCAGGCGGCATCGCCTCGTGGAAGTAGAGGATGCCGAGGGCGAACTGGAAGACCGGTGCCAGGTACTGCAGCAGGCCCAGCGTCGAGAGAGGGACGCGGATCGCCGCCGCACCGAAGAGGACCAGCGGCGTGGCCGTCACGACACCCGTCGCGGCGAGCAGCGCCGCATGGCCGGCGTCCCCGGAGACGAACGTCGCGTCGCCCTGCGCACCGAGCCACAGCAGATAGCCGAGCGCGGGCACGAACAGCACCGCTGTCTCGGCGGTGAGCGACTCCAGGCCGCCCATGTTGACCTTCTTCTTCACCAGGCCGTACGTCGCGAAGGAGAACGCCAGCGTCAATGAGATCCACGGTGGACGTCCGTAACCGATCGCCAGCACAAGCACGGCCGCGACGCCCGTGCCGACCGCCACCCACTGCACGGGGCGCAGCCGCTCACCGAGGAGCAGGACGCCCATGGCGATGGTGACCAGGGGATTGATGAAGTAGCCGAGCGACGCCTCGACGACGTGGCCGCTGTTCACGGACCAGATGTACAGACCCCAGTTGACGGTGATCACAGCCGCGGCGATCGCGATCAGCCCCAGCTTCTTCGGCCGGCGTATCAGCTCGCCGATCCACGCCCAGCGGCGCAGCGCGAGCAGCGCGATGCCGACGACGGCGAGTGACCAGACCATGCGGTGGGCCAGGATCTCGATGGCGCCGGACGGCTTCAGCAGCGGCCAGAAGAGCGGGACGACCCCCCACAGACCATATGCGCCGATGCCGGACAACAAGCCCGCCCGCTGTTCATTTGTCCCCTTCACGGGCCCTCCCGGCATCCCTCGCGTCAACTGCTCCGTCGACTGCACGACGGTAACGCCGGGAGGGCCCGGTGTCATAGCCGTATCGCCATACGGTCATGACACCGGGCCCGTCCGGTCCGGAGGAAGGGCTCAGCCGGCGGCGACCGCAGCGGCCACCGTCTCGGCCATCGGCGTCGTCGGGCGGCCGATCAGACGGGCCAGGTCGCCGCTCGTACCGGCGAGCAGACCGCGCGCGATTGCCTCGTCGACGTCGACGAGGATCGCGGCGAAGCCCTCGGGCAGACCGGCGCCGACCAGGATCTCCTGGTGCACGGCGGCCGGGACGTTGTTGTACGCGATCTCCTTGCCGGTGGCCTTCGCCACCTCGGCCGCGTACTCGGCGAACGACCAGGCGACGTCGCCGCTCAGCTCGTAGGCCTTGCCGAGGTGGTCCTCGCCGGTCAGTACGGCGGCCGCGGCGGCCGCGTAGTCGGCGCGAGTGGCGGAGGCGACCCGGCCGTCGCCCGCGTTGGAGACGACGGCGCCGTGCTCCAGGACCGGGGCGAGGTTCGCCGTGTAGTTCTCCGTGTACCAGCCGTTGCGCAGGAAGGTGTACGGCAGGCCGGAGTCGAGGATCAGCTGCTCGGTGACCTTGTGCTCGGCGGCCAGCTGGAAGTCGGCGTCCGGGCCGCCCAGCACCCCGGTGTACGCGAGCTGCGCGACGCCGGCCGCCTTCGCCGCGTCGATGACCGCCGTGTGCTGCGGTACGCGCTTGCCGACCTCGCTGCCGGAGATGAGCAGGACGCGGTCCCCGGCCCTGAAGATGCCGGTGAGGGTCTCCGGGCGGTCGTAGTCGGCGACCCGGAGCTCGACGCCGCGGGCGGCGAGGCCGGCGGCCTTCTCCTTGTTGCGGACCACGGCGGCGATCTCGCTCGCGGGCACGGTCTCCAGCAGCCGGTCGACGACGAGACTGCCGAGCTCTCCGGTGGCTCCAGTGACGACGATGCTCATGGGGGGTTTCTCCTCTTTGGGCGCTCTGGTCATAGTTCGTGCTCTCCGTTGCTCACCCTACGGGATGCACTAACCGAGAGAAAGTACCCACTTTGAAGTAAGGTACTGGTATGAGCGTAAGCAAGGTGCCCGATGTGAACCGGCAGATGTGCCCCTCCCGCCTGGTGCTCGAACACGTCACCAGCCGCTGGGGCGTCCTCGTCCTCGCCGCTCTGCTGGAGCACTCGTACCGCTTCAGCGAGCTGCGCCGCGAGGTCGGCGGCGTCAGCGAGAAGATGCTGGCCCAGACCCTCCAGACGCTGGAGCGCGACGGCTTCGTACACCGGGATGCCAAGCCGGCGATCCCGCCGCGGGTGGACTACACGCTCACCGAGCTGGGCAAGGAGGCCGCCGAGCAGGTGTGGGGGCTGGCGCGCTGGACGGAGCGGCGTGTCGACGCCGTACACGCCGCCCGCGAGTCGTACGACGCCCGGAAGCAGGCTCAGTCCGGCTGAGGAGCCCGCCCTTCCTCCAGCGCCCGCAGTGCCCGCGAGACATCGAACGGCAGGATCGTCACCGCCACGTGCGGCAGCTGCACCAGCGCCTTCGACATCGCCTCGCCGGTGCCCCGGTGCAGCATCTTCCCGAGCACGTTCGGGTACAGACGCCGCGGCACCAGTACCGTCAGCGACGTCTCCCCGTCCGCCGTGGTGCGGGTCGCGAGCTCCCGCATCGCATGGCGCAGCCGCCGGTCGGGGCAGGCCACCAGCTCCAGCGACACGGAGGTCGCGGCCGTCGCCTCCCAGCGGGCGGCCAGCCGCCTGCCGTGCGCCTCGTCGATCGCGAAGTGCACCGCCCGGATCTCGTCCGGGCGCAGCTCATGGGCGTACCGCAGTGCCTTCAGCGTCGCCAGGTCCAGCGTCTCGACGAGGACGAACACCAGATGGCGCCGGACCCGCGGCCGGTCGGCGCCCGGTGCCTGGAGGCTCTGCAGTGCGGCGGCCTCGCGCCGGTACTCGCGGTTGATCCGCATCAACGCCCAGACGCCGAGCGGAAAGACGATCACGACCAGCCAGGCGCCCTCGGTGAACTTGGTGACCGCGAAGATCAGCACCACGGCCGCCGAGATGACCGCGGCCAGCCCATTGACCGCGATCTTCAGCCGGCGGTACCGCTCCCGGCGGCGCAGGTGGTACGCGGTGAGCCCGGACCCCGCCATGGTGAACGCGGTGAACACGCCGATCGCGTACAGCGCCACCAGCTTGTCCACGCTGGCGCCCGTGACCAGCAGCAGCGCCAGCGAGACGACGGTGAGCGCGATGATCCCGTTGGAGAACGCCAGCCGGTGCCCGCGCCGGGTCAGCACCCGCGGCAGGAAACGGTCCTTGGCGACAAAACTGGCCAGGAACGGGAAGCCGGTGAAGGGCGTGTTGGCGCCCGTATAGAGGACCAGCGCGGTCGCCAGCTGGACGAAGACCAGCCCGGCCGTCCCGGCCGGGCCGGCACCGAAGGCGAGATGAGCCTCCTGCGCGATGACGGTCGGCGTGCCGTCGGTGTACGGGACGGCATGCGTGAAGTGCGCCAGCGTGGAGACGCCGAGGACGAGGACGCCGAGTACACAGCTCATCACGATGAGGGTGCGGCGGGCGTTGCGGCCCTGCGGTTCACGGAACGCGGAGATGCCGTTGGAGATCGCTTCGAGTCCGGTGAGCGACGAGCCGCCGTTGGCGAAGGAGCGCAGCACGATGAAGAGCGAGGCGCCGTACGCCCAGCCGCTGCCCGGCGTGCCCAGCGGAACCACCCCGGCGGCATGCAGATCGGCGCGCGGCAGCCCGCCCGTCAGCCCGCGCACCGCGGCGACGAGCAGCACCAGACCGACCGCGGCCATGAACAGATAGGCGGGCAGCGCGAAGGTCCGGCCCGCCTCGCGGATGCCGCGCAGATTCCCGTACGCGAGCAGCGCGATCACCGCGACGGAGACCGGCAGCTGGAGATGGTCCAGACCGGTCCAGCCGCCCCCGGCCAGATGCGCGAGGGAGATGAGGGCGTTCGTGCCTGCCGACACCTGGACGGCGACGGTCACGATGTAGTCGACGAGCAGCGCCACGGCGGCGATCTGCGCGACGTTCGGCCCGAAGTTCTCCCGGGCGACGACATACGAGCCGCCCGCCCGCGTGTAGATCATGACGACATCGCTGTAGCAGAGCGTCAGAAGCAGCAGGACCAGCAGGATCGCGCCGGTCACCGGCATGAGGAGGGTGAAGGCAGCCGCGCCGACGACGGGCACGAGGACCCGGAGCATCTCCTCGGAGCCGTACGCGGACGAACTGATGCAGTCCGAGGCGAGCACCCCGAGCGCCGTCCGGTTGCTCAGTTTCTCGTCACTGATGCGCTCGGTGGTGAGGGGTTTGCCGAGCAGGTGTCGTTTGATGCGGTACGCAGGACGGTCCAGGGCCATGGGCACATGAGAACGGGTGCCGGGCCGGGAGCGGTGAAGACTCCCCGGCCGGGCACCCGTACGGTGCGCCTCACGACGTCCCAGGGGGTGTCCGGCGGATCATCCGGGGCCGCGACGAGTGGGAACCGTCCGACCCTGATCCGCCGGACGCCTCTCAGCCGACGACCGTCCAGTTGTCGTTGCCCGCGAGCAGCACGGCCAGATCGCCCTTGCCGTTCTGCTCGACCGCGGTGTCCAGCTGCTCGGCCATCTGTGTGTCGTACACCGGCCGCTCGACGCTGCGCAGCACTCCGATCGGGGTCTGGTGCAGCGTGTGGGGGTCAGCGAGCCGGGACAGCGCGAACGCTGTGGTGGGGCTGGCGGCGTGTGCGTCGTGGACCAGGATCTGCGACTCGTTCTCCGCGGTGACCTCGACGACCTTGAGGTCGCCGGTGGCCGGGTCGCGCACGACGCCCTTGGACTGCCCGGTGCCGAAGCGGATCGGCTGCCCGTGCTCCAGCCGGATCACCGCGTTCTCGGCCTGGTCCTTGTCCTTGAGGACCTCGAAGGCGCCGTCGTTGAAGATGTTGCAGTTCTGGTAGATCTCCACCAGCGCCGTGCCGGGGTGGGCGGCCGCCTCGCGCAGCACGCCGGTGAGGTGCTTGCGGTCGGAGTCCACGGTGCGGGCGACGAACGACGCCTCCGCACCGAGGGCCAGTGACACCGGGTTGAACGGGGCGTCGAGCGAGCCCATCGGCGTCGACTTGGTGATCTTGCCGACCTCGGACGTGGGGGAGTACTGCCCCTTGGTGAGCCCGTAGATCCGGTTGTTGAACAGCAGGATCTTCAGGTTCACATTGCGCCGCAGCGCGTGGATGAGGTGGTTGCCGCCGATGGACAGTGCGTCGCCGTCGCCCGTGACGACCCAGACCGACAGGTCGCGCCGCGAGGACGCCAGCCCGGTCGCGATGGCCGGGGCCCGGCCGTGGATCGAGTGCATCCCGTACGTGTTCATGTAGTACGGGAACCGGGACGAGCAGCCGATGCCGGAGACGAAGACGATGTTCTCCTTCGCCAGACCGAGCTCGGGCATGAACCCCTGCACGGCGGCGAGGACCGCATAGTCACCGCAACCGGGGCACCAGCGCACTTCCTGATCGGACTTGAAGTCCTTCATGGACTGCTTGGCCTCGGCCTTGGGTACCAGCTGCAGTGCCGGGAGCCCGGTGGGGAGTGCCTGGTCGGTGTTAGGCATCGATGGCCTCCTTGAGAGCTGTGGCGAGCTGCTCGGCCTTGAACGGCATTCCGTTGACCTGGTTGTAACTGCGGGCGTCCACCAGGTACTTCGCCCGGATCAGCGTGGCGAGCTGGCCGAGGTTCATCTCCGGGACGACCACCTTGTCGTAACGCTCCAGCACCTCGCCCAGATTCCGCGGGAAGGGGTTGAGGTGGCGCAGATGGACCTGCGCGATCGACTGCCCCTCCGCCCGCAGCCGGCGGACGGCGGCGGTGATGGGGCCGTACGTGGAGCCCCAGCCGAGCACCAGGGTCCGGGCGTCGGAGGGGTCGTCGACCTCCACGTCGGGGACCTCGATGCCGTCGACCTTCGCCTGGCGGGTGCGGACCATGAAGTCGTGGTTCGCGGGGTCGTACGAGATGTTGCCGGTGCCGTCCTGCTTCTCGATGCCGCCGATGCGGTGTTCGAGACCGGGAGTGCCGGGGACGGCCCACGGGCGGGCCAGGGTCTGCTGGTCGCGCTTGTACGGCCAGAAGACCTCGGTGCCGTCGGCCAGCTCATGGTTGGGTCCGGAGGCGAACTGCACGCGCAGGTCGGGGAGTTCGTCGACCTCCGGGATTCGCCACGGCTCGGAGCCGTTGGCGAGATAACCGTCCGAGAGCAGGAACACCGGCGTGCGGTACGTCAGTGCGATCCGGGCGGCGTCGAGCGCGGCGTCGAAGCAGTCCGCCGGCGTCTTCGGCGCCACGATCGGCACCGGGGCCTCGCCGTTGCGCCCGAACATCGCCTGCAGCAGGTCCGCCTGCTCGGTCTTGGTCGGCAGACCGGTCGACGGGCCGCCGCGCTGGATGTCGATGATGAGCAGCGGCAGTTCGAGCGAGACGGCCAGGCCGATGGTCTCCGACTTCAGCGCCACACCCGGACCGGACGTCGTCGTCACCCCGAGCGAACCGCCGAACGCCGCGCCGAGCGCCGCACCGATGCCCGCGATCTCGTCCTCCGCCTGGAAGGTGCGGACGCCGAAGTTCTTGTGCTTGCTGAGCTCGTGCAGGATGTCGGAGGCCGGGGTGATCGGGTACGAGCCCAGGTAGAGCGGCAGGTCCGCCTGCCGGCCCGCGGCGATCAGCCCGTACGACAGGGCCAGGTTCCCGGAGATGTTCCGGTACGTACCGGTGGGGAACGCCTGCGTCGCGGGCGCCACCTCGTAGCTGACCGCGAAGTCCTCGGTGGTCTCACCGAAATTCCAGCCCGCCCGGAACGCTGCCACGTTCGCCTCGGCGATCTGCGGTTTCTTGGCGAACTTCGCCCGCAGGAACGCCTCGGTGCCGTCGGTCGGCCGGTGGTACATCCAGGAGAGCAGCCCGAGCGCGAACATGTTCTTCGAGCGCTCGGCCTCCTTGCGGGAGAGCCCGAACTCCTTCAGCGCCTCGATCGTCAGCGTCGTCAGGGGCACCGGATGGACGTTGTACGCCTGCAGCGAGCCGTCCTCCAGCGGACTGGTCTCGTAGCCCACCTTCGCCATCGGGCGCTTGGTGAACTCGTCGGTGTTGACGATGATTTCGGCGCCGCGCGGCACATCGCCGATGTTCGCCCTCAGCGCCGCGGGGTTCATCGCGACCAGCACGTTCGGGGCGTCGCCCGGCGTGAGGATGTCATGGTCGGCGAAGTGCAACTGGAACGACGAGACGCCCGGCAGGGTGCCTGCGGGGGCGCGGATCTCGGCCGGGAAGTTCGGCAGCGTCGACAGGTCGTTCCCGAACGACGCCGTCTCCGAGGTGAACCGGTCACCCGTGAGCTGCATGCCGTCTCCGGAGTCACCCGCAAAACGGATGATCACCCTGTCCAGGCGGCGGATCTCCTTCTCGCCGACGCCCGCTTTCTCCGAATGGGGGGCGCGTTGCCCCCGGAGAACAGTCTCACTGGCCTGATCGGCGTCGTTGGCCTCGTCGGCCTGTCCGGCTGGGCTACTGACCTGGCTGGTCACTGAACTGGACCTCCCTCGGGGCGGCGGCTCGGGACCGTCCGGCCCGCCGGCGGTCCCAAGGCCCACCCTACGTCGGTAAGGGTCGCCTTCCCTGGAACGGTCACATGGTGGACTTCACTATGAGACGCATTTTTGTACCGCTTTGCCATGTTTCGTTACCCCCCTGAGCTGTCAGTCGACGTGGTTCGCCGCTTCTCGGCGCTCATCCTTTAGTCCCAGGCCCTCGATCGGCCACAGATGACCTGACAGGGTGTCAGGATTTGAGATAGGTCAGAACGGCCAGCACGCGACGGTGATCCCCGTCACTGGGCGAGAGCCCGAGCTTCAGAAAAATATTGCTGATGTGCTTCTCCACCGCGCCGTCGCTCACCACCAGCTGCCTGGCGACCGCGGAGTTCGTCCGCCCCTCCGCCATCAGGCCGAGCACCTCGCGCTCGCGCGGCGTCAGCCCGGCCAGGACGTCCTGCTTACGGCTCCGGCCCAGCAGCTGCGCCACCACCTCAGGGTCCAGCGCCGTACCGCCCTGCGCCACTCGGACCACGGCGTCGACGAACTCACGGACCTCGGCGACCCGGTCCTTCAGCAGATACCCCACCCCCCGGCTGCTGCCGGCCAGCAGCTCGGTCGCGTACTGCTCCTCGACGTACTGCGAAAGGACCAGGACCCCGATGCCGGGATACTCCTTGCGCAGCCGCACCGCCGCCCGTACGCCCTCATCGGTGTGGGTCGGAGGCATCCGCACGTCGGCGACGACCACATCCGGCAGCTCGTCCTGCGCGGCGAGATCGCTCACCGTCTTGATCAGTGCCTCGGCGTCCCCCACCCCGGCGACGACGTCATGCCCGAGATCGGTCAGCAGCCGGGTGAGCCCCTCCCGAAGCAGTACCGAGTCCTCGGCGATGACCACCCGCACCCTGTCCTCCACCACGACGCTGTTTCCCCCACTGCACTGGTCCGCCGGCCCGCGGCCTACGGAAATCCGTCCCCTGACCCCTCCAGCATCCCAGCATCGGCCCGCCGATGGGGAACTGTGCCGAATGGTTGAGGGCCCGGGTGGGGCGACTGTGCCGAATGGGCGAGGGCGCGGGTGGGGCGAGGGAACGCCCATGAGGGGTGAGCGGGGCGGCGGCAGCGGACCGGTCGGTCCGCCTCAGCCGCGCCACGGGAGCTCGGCCGTGGCCCGCGTCGGCCCGCCCACCGGGGAGTCGACGACGAGGATGCCGTCCACCGCGTCCAGCCGCTCGGTCAGACCGGCCAGACCGCTGCCCGCCGACAGGTCCGCGCCACCCCGCCCGTTGTCGGTGACCTGCAGCATCAGCCGGTCGGCCGTACGCCACACATCAACCGTCGCACGCGTCGCGTACGCATGCTTGCTGACGTTCTGCAGCAGCTCGGACACGGTGAAGTACGCAATTCCCTCGATGGCCTGCGCGGGCCGCGACGCCAGGTCCACCTCGACCGTCACCGGGACGGTGCAGCGGGAGGCGATGGCGGAGAGCGCGGCGTCCAGGCCGCGGTCGGTGAGGACGGCGGGATGGATCCCCCGGGCGAGGTCGCGGAGCTCCTGCAGGGCGACCTTCACCTCGCCGTGCGCCTCGTCGACCATGCGGGCGGCGGCCTCGGGGTCCTGCGTCAGTTTCTCCTTCGCGAGACCCAGATCCATGGCGAGGGCGACGAGCCGGGCCTGTGCGCCGTCGTGCAGATCGCGTTCGATGCGCCGCAGGTCGGCGGCGGCGGTGTCCACGACCACACCCCGGTCCGACTCCAGCTCCGAGACGCGCGACGCCAGCCGGGACGGCCCGAGCAGCCCGTACACCATCACCCGGTCCACAGACGTCAGACCACGGATGATCCACGGGGTGACGAGGACGAGTATCAGACCGAACGCACTGGTCATGGCCAGCTCGAAGGGCGAGTCGAGATAGATGTCGTGCGTGGCGTCGCCGTACAGCTGGATGCCGTCGACCCCCGCGTACGCCGGGAAGACCCACTGCCACAACGGATACGCGAGGGCCGCCCACCCGTACGTCCAGAACGTCAACGAGACGGTGAACGCGAAGACCGCCCACGGGAAGTGCAGCAGCGCATAGAGAAGGTGCCGCCAGGACGCCCCGCTCTTCAGTACCGCGCCGACCCAGGACATCAGCCCGCCGGTCCTGCCGCGCGCCGGCGCCGGATCCGCCACCTGGAGCCTCAGCAGCCCCCGCGCCCGGACCCGCTCCACGGCACCGATTCCGCGGCACATGGCCAGGGTGCCGGCAAGGAGCGGAATGCCGAGGAACGTGATCAGCAGACCCGCACTGGCAGAGGTCAGAGCCACCGCGAGGCCGAACACCACCGTACTGATGGGCAGACTCAGCAACAGATAGCCGAACTCGCGCCAGGTCCTCGCCTCGAACGGCGCGCGCAGCACCGCCGGAACGACGTGCTTTACCGGGGGGTGGTCCTCGGGGCCGGAACCGGACCGCTGAGGGTCGCGAGTGTCCGGTCCGTATGCCGTGGCCATGGTGCCGTCCGTTTCTCTGCTCGGCGGATGGAGCGGTTCTTCTTCGACAGCCCGTACAGGCCGCCACCTCAAGAGTGCTGTCCGGCGGGACTCCTCACCATGAGGCCGGTATCCCTTTTCGACCGGGGGTTTTCCCCACCCCCGACCGCGACCGGGGCCCCCTCCTGCGGGATCGGACCGGAACGGGGAGCCGGGTCCGACGCGCGTACCCGCACCCCGCGAGCCCGGCACGATCCGCAAGAAAGGCCCTACGGCCGTCTCGCGACGCTTGCACCGTCCCCGCCCCGGTCCCGCCAGGGCAGCTCGGCCACGACTGTCGTCGGCCCGCCGACCGGCGAGGTCAGGACGAACAGCCCGTCCACCGCCCCCAGCCTTTCCGCCAGCCCGGACATCCCCGTACCGCCGTCCATCTGCGCCCCGCCCCGGCCGTCGTCACTGACCTGGATCAGCAGCCGTTCCCCCGACCGCCACACCTCGACGGACGCCGAACACGCACCACTGTGCTTGCTGACGTTCTGCAGCAGCTCGGACACGGTGAAGTACGCAATCCCCTCGATCGCCTCCGCAGGGCGCGACGGCAGATCCACGCCCACCGTCACCGGGACGGTGCAGCGGGAGGCGATGGCGGAGAGCGCGGCGTCCAGGCCGCGGTCGGTGAGGACGGCGGGATGGATCCCCCGGGCGAGGTCGCGGAGCTCCTGCAGGGCGACCTTCACCTCGCCGTGCGCCTCGTCGACCATGCGGGCAGCGGCCTCGGGGTCCTGCGTCAGCTTCTCCTTCGCCAGACCGAGCCCCATGGCGAGGGCGACGAGCCGGGCCTGCGCGCCGTCGTGCAGATCGCGCTCGATGCGCCGCAGGTCGGCGGCGGCGGTGTCCACGACCACACCCCGGTCCGACTCCAGTTCGGCGATCCTGCGCTCCAGCTCGTCCGAGGGCGAGAGCAGCCCCCGCGCCATCGCCCGGTCCGCGTTGGTCAGCAGCCGCGCCGTGAAGGGCAGCACGGGCCACAGGACGAACAGACTCAGCAACGTCACCGTGAACGTGAGCACGCCCCAGGGCAGCCGCATGAAGGTGTACAGCACCGCCCGCCAGCCCACCGGGTCCTTGAGGCTCGACCACAGCCACGGAAGGACGCCACGGTCACGGCGGCCCAGAGCGGTCGCGCTCGGCTCGTCGATACGTACCCCGAGCAGTGCACGGGCCCGGCCCCGCTCCGCTCTGCCGAGGAGCCGCGCCCCCTGCAGCCCGCCGGCGAGCAACGGCAGACCCACCACCGTGACGGAAAGCCCCACCCCGATACCGATCATGAAAACTGTGTAAACAAACCCGGCAACCGCCATCGGCAGGTTGGACAGGAGATAGGAGATCTCCTTCCACGTCCACGGATCCAGTGCGAAGCGGGCGGGCGGCGGCCGGTCGTTGTCGGGCGCCTGGGGGCTCAAGGTCATGCGCCCAGCCTGCCGGGCCGGGCCTGCGCACGCCATGGGGTTCATGGGTGGGGCGAAGTAGGGATAACCCCACCCGTTGCCCGACGCGGCTGCTTACCACCCCTTTAGCAGGGCCTAGACTCCCGTGCGTACAGACGTCGAACAGGCATGAGGGAGCGGAGGGGCGGACGTGGCCTACGTGGCGGACCTGCCGGAATCGACCGTTCTCGCGACGGAGTACTTCCAGAGCTACTCGGTCGTCGGACTGCTCGCCGTGATCGGCGTGCTGTTCGTCGCCGTCGCCTTCGGAGCGGGACGACTGCTGCGCCCCGTGGTGCCGACACCCGAGAAGCTCCTCACCTACGAATGCGGCGTGGACCCCGTCGGCGAGGGCTGGGCACACACCCAGGTCCGCTACTACGTCTACGCATTCCTCTATGTGATCTTCGCTGTCGACTCGATCTTCTTGTTCCCGTGGGCGACTGTATTTGCAGCACCTGGATACGGCGCGACCACACTGGTGGAAATGTTCATCTTCCTCGGTTTCCTCGCCGTGGGACTGCTCTACGCATGGAAGAAGGGCGTCCTCGAATGGACGTGACGAGCCCGCAGACCCCCGAGCCGCAGCACCGGCCCGAACCGACGCTGCTGCCCGAACCGAAACGGCTCGGCGTGCTGTCCCGGCTCGCACCCGAGCCCATGAAGGTGGTTCTGAACTGGGGCCGCCGCTACAGCCTCTGGGTCTTCAACTTCGGGCTCGCCTGCTGCGCCATCGAATTCATCGCCGCCTCCATGGCCCGGCACGACTTCATCCGCCTCGGCGTGATCCCGTTCGCACCGGGGCCCCGCCAGGCCGACCTCATGATCGTTTCCGGCACGGTGACGGACAAGATGGCCCCGGCCGTCAAGCGGCTGTACGAGCAGATGCCCGAGCCCAAGTACGTCATCTCCTTCGGCGCCTGCTCCAACTGCGGCGGCCCATACTGGGACTCGTACTCCGTGACCAAGGGCGTCGACCAGATCATCCCCGTCGACGTGTACGTACCGGGCTGCCCGCCGCGCCCGGAAGCCCTGCTCCAGGGCATCCTCAAGCTCCAGGAGAAGATCGCCCGCGAGTCGCTGGGCGAGCGGTACGCGACCGGCGGCAGCCGCCCCTCCACCGCCGCACTCCGCAGCGGCCTGGTCGCCGCCCCGCCGGCCCCGGGGGAGGAGCAGAAGTGACCGATCCGGAAACGGCGCAGGCCTACGACCGCCTGCCGGAAGCCGTCACCGAACTCTTCGGCGAGGACTCCACGGCGGAGTACGCCTACGACCTGCTGACCGTCGACGTACCGCCGGCCGCCTGGACCACCGCCCTCGAAACGGCCCGCTCCCTGCTGGGCTGCACCTATTTCGACTGGCTGAGCGCAGTCGACGAACCCGGCATCGGCTTCCGCGTCTGCGCCCATGTCGCCGCCCCGGCGCCGGGCAAGGTCCGTCGGCTCCTGCTCCGCACGACCGTTCCGCACGACGCCGCGGTTCTCCCGACCGCCATCGGCGTCTACGCAGGCGCCGCCTGGCACGAGCGCGAGACCCACGAAATGTTCGGCATCGGCTTCGAGGGCCACCCGCACCTGGTCCCCCTTCTCCTCCCCGAAGGCTTCGAGGGCCACCCGCTGCGCAAGGACTTCGTCCTGGCGGCGAGGGTCGCCAAAGCATGGCCGGGCGCCAAGGAGCCGGGCGAATCCGAGCACGGCGGCCCCAAGCGGCGCACGATGCTGCCGCCGGGCGTGCCCGACCCGAACGAATGGGGCCCCCTCAAGGGTCAGCTCCCACCTGCCCCGACCCGCCCGGCCCGAGCAGCCCGCCCCGCGGGCGACCGCCCCGTGCGCAGGGCCCGCAGCGTGAGCGAGGGCTCGGCAAGCCAGCAGCCCGAGCCGGCAGCCCCGGCCGCCGCAGGTACCGGGACCACACCGCCGGCCACCACCCCGACCACACCGCCGGCCACCACCCCGACCGCGACTCCGCGCCGCACCCGCAGCGCGTCCCAGGGCTCGGCGAGCCGGCAGGGGGCGCCGGTGGAGCAGACGTCGACAGCGACGGAACCGGCGGCTTCGGCGGCCACGCCGAAATCCGACGCGCCGGGCACTGCGGCGACGGACTCGACCACCTCCCCGTCGGCAGCGCCGGGGACGGCTCCCTCGGAGACCGCGCCCTCGGGCTCGGCGCCCTCGGAGACCGTGCCCTCGGGACCGACGCCGGAGGCGGCAGCCCCGGAGCAGGCACCCAAGTCCCGCGGCGCGGACGCGCCCTGGCACCACGCCCGCCCCGCCTTCGACCCGACCCCCGAACCGGACACCTCCCAGCCCCTCCGGCGTCCGAGGAGCGGCGGCCCGGAGGCGGAGCCCCCGGTTCGGGAAAGGGCGGACAGGGGAGAGGCCCCGCGCAGCGGCCCCACCCCCGAAGGCACCGAACCCGCGGCCACCCCCGAAACCCCCGAAACCCCCGACCACCCCGCCGGAGGCGATACCGCGTGAACGACGTACTCGACGTCGCCCTCCGGCTCATCATCGTCTTCGCGGTGTTCATGGTCGTCCCCCTCGTCGTGGGCCAGACCGAACACAAGGTGATGGCCCACATGCAGGGCCGCCTGGGCCCCATGTACGCGGGCGGTTTCCACGGCTGGGCCCAGCTCGTTGCCGACGGCGTGAAGTTCGCGCAGAAGGAAGACATCGTCCCGGCCGAGGCCGACCGCCGCATCTTCCAACTCGCCCCCGCCGTCGCCCTCCTCCCGTACCTCCTCGTACTCGTCGCCATTCCGATCGGCCCGAGCGAGGGCGCGGTCGGCCAGGTGGTCGACGCGGGCATCTTCTTCGTACTCGCCGTCATGGGCGTGGGAGTGCTCGGATCACTGATGGCGGGCTGGGCATCGGCCAACAAGTTCTCCCTCCTCGGCGGCCTCCGCACCGCCGCCCAGCTCCTCGCGTACGAACTTCCGATGCTGCTCGCCGCGGCCTCTGTCGCGATGGCCGCAGGCACCGTCTCCCTTCCCGGCATCGTCAACGCCTTCGAGTGGTGGTGGATGCCCTGGCAGATCGTCGGCGCCCTGGTCTTCTTCGTGGCCGGACTCGCCGAACTGCAGCGCCCGCCGTTCGACATGCCGGTCGCCGACTCGGAGATCATCTTCGGCGCGTACACCGAGTACACCGGCCTCCGCTTCGCCCTGTTCCTGCTCGCCGAGTACGCGGGCATCGTCGTCCTGTGCGGACTGACCACCGTCCTCTTCCTCGGCGGCTGGCACGGCCCGCTCGGCGCCGACGGACTCGGCTGGGTGTGGACGCTCCTCAAGATCGCGGTCCTCGCCTTCGTCGTCATCTGGCTGCGGGTGAGCTACCCCCGCCTCCGCGAGGACCAGCTGCAGAAGCTCGCCTGGACCACGCTCATCCCGCTCGCTCTCGCGCAGATCGCGCTCACCGGCATCGTGAAGGTGGCGATCAGCTAATGCCTCCGATCCCCGGCTCCGGCCTCGCCAAGGGCCTGGCCGTCACCCTGCGGACGATGACGAAGAAGACGGTCACCGCCCAGTACCCCGACGTCCAGCCCGAACTCCCGCCGCGCTCCCGCGGCGTCATCGGGCTGTTCGAGGAGAACTGCACGGTCTGCATGCTCTGCGCCCGTGAGTGCCCGGACTGGTGCATCTACATCGACTCCCACAAGGAGACGGTGCCCGTCGCCGCACCGGGCGGCCGCGAACGCAGCCGCAATGTCCTCGACCGCTTCGCCATCGACTTCTCCCTCTGCATGTACTGCGGTATCTGCATCGAGGTCTGTCCTTTCGACGCGCTGTTCTGGTCGCCGGAGTTCGAGTACGCGGAGACCGACATCCTCGAACTCACCCATGAGCGGGACAAGCTCCGCGAATGGATGTGGACGGTGCCCGAGCCGCCCGCACTCGACCCGGGTGCGGAGGAACCGAAGGAGATCGCCGCCGCCCGCAAGACGGCGGAGAAGCTCGAAGCCCAGCGCGCCCAAGAAGCCCAACAGGCCCAGCAGACCCCGCAGCAGGAAGAAGAGGAAGGAAAGGAGTGACCCTCGCAGCCGCCGCGGCCCACCCCGGTTTCCTCTCCCCGACCGGCATCGAGATCGCCTTCGTCCTGGTCGGCGTCGCCACCATCGGCGCAGCCCTCATCACCGTCACGACCAAGCAGCTGGTGCATGCCGCCCTCTGGCTGGTCGTGACGCTCGGCGGCCTCGCCGTCGAGTACCTCCTGCTGACCGCGGAGTTCATCGCCTGGGTACAGGTACTGATCTACGTCGGTTCCGTCGTCGTCCTCCTTCTCTTCGGGCTGATGCTCACCAAGGCCCCCATCGGCCGCTCCCCGGACGCCGACTCCGAAAACCGCTGGGCCGCCCTCGGCGTCGCGGTCGCCGCTGCGGCCGCCCTCGTCTGGGTCGTCGTGGACGCCTTCCGCACCACCTGGATCGACCTGGGCGGACCGGCCCACGGATCCACCGAAGCCACCGGCGCCTTTCTCTTCCGGCACTGGGTACTGCCCTTCGAAGCACTCTCCGTCCTGCTGCTCGCCGCCCTCGTCGGCGCGATCGTCCTGTCCCGCAAGCGCAGTAAGGAGCAGAGCTGATGCACCTCGCCTATCCCGCCGTGCTCGCCGCCCTCCTCTTCTGTACCGGGCTGTACGGAGTACTCGCACGCCGCAACGCGATCCTGGTCCTGATGTCCGTCGAGCTGATGCTCAACGCCGTCAATCTCAACTTGGTCGCCTTCGACGTCTGGTTCCGCGACGCCCTGCACTCCGGCCAGGCCCTCACCCTCTTCACCATCGCCATCGCCGCAGCCGAGATCGGCATCGGCCTCGCGATCGTCCTCGCCGTCCACCGCAACCGCGGCAACTCGGACGTCGACCGCCTCCGCGACACCGCCGAGACCGACGCCGCGGAATCCCTCCCCGGCGACGAGGACGACACCACCGGCACCGAAGACCAGGCCACTGCTCCGGCAGGGAAGGCAAAGAAGGCAGAGGCCACCGCGTGACCACCACGACCCTCGCCGTCCTCGTTCCCCTCCTTCCGTTCCTGGGCGCCGCCACCGGCCTGCTCCTCGGCCGCACCGCCCCCGGATACGTACGTCCCCTCGCGATCCTCCCCACCCTCGCCGCGGCCGTGATCGCCGTCGTCGTCGCCGCACGCCAGGGCGGCGGCCAGGCCATCGACGCGTCGACCCGGCTCACCCCCACCGGCTCGGTCCCGATCGACCTCGCCCTCCACCTCGACGGCTTCGCGGTCCTCGTCGCCGTCCTGGTCGGTCTCGTCGCGACCTGCGTGCAGATCTACTCGACCGCCTACCTGCGCCACGACCCCCGCTACCCCTCGTACGCGGCCCTCGTCTCCCTGTTCACCTCGGCGATGCTGCTCGTCGTCTACTCCGGCGACCTGATGGTGCTGCTGGTCGGCTGGGAAGTCATGGGCATCTGCTCGTACTTCCTCGTCGGCCACTACTGGGAGACACCCGAAGCCCGCGCCGCCTCCCTCAAGGCGTTCCTGGTCACCAAGCTCGGCGACGTCCCCTTCCTGATCGGCCTGTTCGCGCTTGCCGCCGACACCGGCACGTTCCGGATCACCGGCATCCTCGGCGCCGTCGCGCACGGCGGGCTCGACCACCCCACTCTCATCGCCCTGCTGCTCCTCGCGGGCGTCGCGGGCAAGTCCGCGCAGTTCCCCCTGCACACCTGGCTGCCCGACGCGATGGCCGGCCCGACCCCGGTCTCCGCGCTGATCCACGCCGCGACGATGGTCGCCGCCGGCATCTACTTCGTGGCCCGGCTCCTCCCCGTCTTCGCCGAATCCGGCGCCGCCCTCGTCGTCCTCGCCGTCATGGCGGCGGTCACGATGATCGGATCGGGACTCGCCGCTCTCGCCCAGGACGACATCAAGCGGGTCCTCGCCTACTCGACCATCGGCCAGCTCGGCTACATGTCCGGCGCCCTGGCCGTCGGCGACCGCGGGGCCGCCGTCTTCCACCTCCTCTCGCACGGCGCGTTCAAAGCCGTCCTCTTCCTCGCGGCCGGCGTGGTCATCCACGCCGCCGGGACCAACTCGCTCACCGCCATGTCCCGCATGGGCGGCCTGGCGAAGCGCATCCCGGACGCCTACTGGACGATGACCGTCGCCCTCCTCGCGCTCGCCGCCATCCCGCCGTTCGCCGGCTTCTTCTCCAAGGAAGCCGTCCTCGTCGCCGCCGAACACACCGCCCTGGGCGAACGCCACGTCGCCCCGGCCGCCGCCGGCTGGACCGTCCTCGTCGCCGGACTGCTCGCCGCCGTCCTCACCGCCGCGTACGCCACCCGCCTCTGGCTCCTCGCCTTCCGCGGCCGCGGCGCCGAGGCCCCCGACCACGGCAGGCAGCCCGTTGCGATGACCGCCGTCCTCTGGGTCCTCGCCATCCCCACCATCGGCTTCGGACTCACCGTCGGCGTGATCACCGACTGGTTCGACGGCCACAGCCTCACCCCGTCCGTGACCACCGCCGTCCTCTCCACCGGCGTCGGCCTCGTCGGCGGCCTCGTCACCTACGGCGCCTGGCGCCACACCACGGCCCTCGCCGCCCGCACCCCCGCCGGTGCCGTCGTCGCCCACCCCGACGCCGAACCCGCACTCATCGAGGCCGAGGCCATGACCCACCACACCGCCGGATACGGCGACACCCCGGGCACCCCCGACCCGGCCGACCCCGGACGGCTCCTGCTCGGCCCGCTCCACCGCCACGCCGCCACCGGCTTCCACCTGGACGCCCTCTACGCGACGCTGTTCGTCCGCCCCGTCCAGGCCGCGGCGAGCCTCGTCCGCTTCCTGGACCGCGAGGTCGTCGACACGTACGTACGCGGCGCCGGCACCGGCGCACGCTGGCTCGGCACCGCCGTCCGCCGCGCCCAGACCGGCAACGTGCAGACCTACCTCAGCGCACTGCTCGCCGGTTCCCTTGTCCTGGCGATCGCCGCCGTCGTTTTTGCCAACGTCAACGCCGGGTCGTGAGCCGTGATCGATATCAGCGAATCCGTGATGCAGTTCCTTCTCGCGTTCATCGTCGTCGGCCCGCTCATCGGCGCCGTCGCCGCTCTCCTGCCCGCCCCGCCCGGGCTGAAGGGAAAGAGCCCCGACCAGGCCGTGCTCCGCCACGGCGTGACCGTCACCGGCGCGATCCTCGTCGCCGCGATCGTCCTGGCCCTCGGCTTCGACCACGACCACCCGTCGAAAATGCAGGCCACCACCGACATCAGCTGGATCCCGGCGCTCGACGTCCGCATCCACCTCGGCATCGACGGCATCTCGCTCCCCCTTCTCGTACTGACCGCGCTGCTGACCTTTCTCTGCGCGCTCTACAGCTACTTCAAACTGCAACATCAGCGGCTGACGCCGCGGGCCGAGGGCCCCTCCCCGAAGGCCTTCGTCGCCCTCGTCCTCGTCCTCGAGTCCGGCACCCTCGCGACCTTCGCCGTCCTCGACCTGCTGCTGTTCTTCCTGGCATTCGAGATGGTCCTCATCCCGATGTACTTCCTCATCGCCCGCTGGGGCGGCGCGCAGAAGCAGGCCGCCGCCTGGAAGTTCATCCTCTACACACTGCTCGGCTCAGTGATCATGCTGCTGGGCCTGCTCCTCATCGGACTGACGAGCGGCACCTTCGACATGGTGGCACTCGCCACTGACAACGGCCGTGGGCTCACCTCGTCCGTGCAGGTCATCGCGGTTCTCGCCATTGGCATCGGACTCGCCGTCAAGACCCCGATGTGGCCGCTGCACAGCTGGCTCCCGGACGCCCACACCGCCGCCCCGACCGTCGGCTCGGTGCTCCTCGCGGGTGTCCTGCTGAAGATGGGCACCTACGGATTCGTCCGCATCCTGCTCCCCATCACCCCCGACGGGATGCAGACCTTCGCGCCTTACCTCGCCGCATTCGCCGTCGTCGGCATCATCTACGGATCCCTCGCCTGCCTCGCGCTCGCCCGCCCCGGCTCCAAGGGCGACCTCAAGCGCCTGATCGCGTACTCCTCCGTCGGCCACATGGGCTTCGTGCTCCTCGGCATCGCGAGCATGACCCCCACCGGCGTCAACGGCGCGCTCTTCGCCAACATCGCCCACGGCCTCATCACCGGCCTGCTGTTCTTCCTGGTCGGCGCAGTCAAGGACCGCTACGGCACCGCCGACCTCGACACCCTCTCCGGCGCCACCGGGGCCGCCCTCTACGGCCGCGCCCCCCGCCTCGGCGGTCTCCTCGCCTTCGCCGCCGTCGCCTCGCTCGGCCTGCCCGGCCTCGCCGGATTCTGGGGCGAGATGCTCGCCCTGTTCGGCGCCTTCGACCCGGCCGGCGGCCTCAGCCGCCCCGCCTTCCTCACCTTCATGTCGATCGGCGCGTTCGGCACCCTGCTTACCGCCGCGTACATGCTCATCGTCGTACGCCGGGTCTGCATGGGCGAGAAGCGCGAGGAACCGCACCGCATCGCCGACATCCAGACGTACGAATTCGCCGCCTGGACCCCGCTCGCCGCCCTCACCGTCCTCGCCGGCCTGTGGCCCGCAGTCCTCCTCGGCCTCACCGACCCGGCCGTGCAGAAGCTCCTCGCAGGAGGCAAGTCGTGACCACAGCGGCCGAGACCACCAGCCTCGTCCAGTCCGTCGACTGGCTCGCTGTCGCGCCCCCCGTCATCGTCGCGACGGTCGCCCTGATCATCCTCGTCGCCGACCTCTTCCTCCCCCAGGAGCGCAAGCCGCTGCTCGGCTGGGCGACCATCGCCGGACTCGTCGCCGCACTCGCCTTCCTCGTCCCGCTGCGCGACGGCGACCACTCCACCTTCTGCCTCACCACCGGCACCGGCACCGCCACGGCCTGCAGCTACACAGCCGACCACTTCGCCCTGATCATCCAGTTCCTCGTCCTCGGCGGCGCCCTTCTCATCGCACTGCTCTCCCTCGGCGACACCCGCAAGCTCCCCGCGGGCGAGTTCTGGTTCCTGCTGCTGTCCTCCGCGGCCGGCGCCGCACTCCTGCCAGCCGCCCGCGACCTCGCCACCCTCGTCGTCGCCCTCGAAGTCGCCTCCCTGCCCGCCTTTGCCCTCGTCGGCATCAAGCGCGGCGACCGGCGCTCCTCCGAGGCAGCCCTGAAGTTCTTCCTCTCCTCCGTCGTCGCGACCGCCGTCATGCTCCTCGGCGTCAGCTTCGTGTACGCGACAACCGGCACCCTCCACCTCACGGAACTCGCCACCCGCCTCGACGACGTCCCTGGTCAGCTCGACACCCTCGCCCAGGCGGGCGTCGCCCTCACCCTCGTCGGCTTCGCCTTCAAGACAGCCGCCGCACCCTTCCACTTCTGGGTCCCCGACACCTACGTCGGCGCCCCGCTCCCCGTCGCCGCCTACCTCTCGGTCGTCGGCAAAGCAGTCGGCTTCTCCGGGCTCATCCTCGTCACCGTGATCGGATTCCCGTCGTACGCCGACGTCTGGGGACCCGCACTCGCCGTCGTCGCCGCACTCACCATGACCATCGGCAACGTCGCCGCCCTCCGCCAGACCGCCACCCGCGCCCGCAGCGCCGTACGCCTGCTCGCCTGGTCGTCCGTCGCCCAGGCCGGCTACCTCCTGGTACCGATCGCCTCCGCCGCGTACTCCAGCGACGACCAGATCGGCTCCACCGTCGCCTACGCCCTCATGTACGCCGTCGTGAACCTCGGCGCCTTCGCGGTAGTGGCCCTCGTCTCCCGCACAAGCCCGGACAACCGTCTCTCCGACTACCGCGGCCTGTACGCCACCCGCCCCCTCGCCGCCCTCGCCATGGCCTTCTTCCTGCTCTGCCTCGCCGGACTGCCGCCAGGCATCATCGGCCTCTTCGCCAAGGTCACGGTCTTCTCCGCCGCCGTCGACGCAGGCCTCGGCTGGCTCGCGGTCGTCATGGCCGTCAACGTCGTGATCGCGCTCTACTACTACCTCCAGTGGACGGCGGCACTCTTCCGCGGACCGGAAGAGCCCGAGGCTGCGGCGGCCCCGGCAGGCACGGCGGGCACGGCACCCACCCTGCGCGTGACCGCACCGACGTCTCTCACCGCCGCGATCGCCCTCACCGCCGCCGTCGGCATCGTGCTCTCCGGAGCCCCGCAGCTGGTGCTCAGGTTCGCCGCGGTCAACCTCTTCTGACCACGCACCGACCCCGCCCAAGATCGGTTTGCCCCGGCCGGGCCACACAGGGCAGGGTCATGCCCGCACACCACGCATACGTACACACAAAAGAGGAGCCAGGGCAGTGCTGAACGGGTTCAAGGACTTCGTCCTGCGCGGAAACGTGATCTCCATGGCGATCGGACTCGCCGTCGGAGCCGCGTTCACCGCAGTCGTCACAGGATTCAGCAACGCATTCATCGTGCCGCTGATCGGAGTCATCACCCGAGGCACCGGAGACTTCAGCAAGGCCACCTTCAAGGTCGAGGGCGTGAAGTTCCCCTACGGACTGTTCGTCAGCGCCTCCATTGCCTTCCTGATCACCGCCGCCGTCCTCTACTTCTGCGTCGTCGTCCCCATGACGAAGGTCCAGAGCCGCTTCACAGCCAAGGCCGAGGAGAAGGTCGACATCAAGGCCGCCCTGCGCGACTGCCCCCGCTGCTACACGGCCATCCCGGCCATCGCCTCCCGCTGCGCCCACTGCACCAGCGAGATCAAGCCCGACCCCGAGGCCCTCGCGCTCGCCAAACTCCCCGCCCAGCGCTGACCCACCCGGAGCCGACCCGCACCGCCCCCCGACACCCGTACGGCCCAATGCCCGCTCCGGCCCGAACAGCCGGACAAGCCGCCGGACACGGCCCGCCCTCCGGCCGTGCGCACAAGGGAACTAGCTCTCCTCGCCTGGCGTTGACCAGTACAGGAGGCTCCACTGGGGAGTGGAGCACCACCAGCAAAAGGGTTCCCCTGCTGCACCACTTGGAGGGCGTACCGTGCACCGTCGGCACAACGGGCTGAGAACCGCCGTACTCCTCGGGGGCCTGTCCGCACTCATCATCGTCATCGGCAGTTTCTTCGGACGTACGGGCCTGATCGTCGCGCTCTTCGTAGCCGTCGGCACCAACGCCTACGCCTACTGGAACAGCGACAAACTCGCACTACGGGCCATGCGGGCCCGCCCGGTCAGCGAATTCGAGGCGCCACAGCTCTACCGCATGGTCCGCGAACTCTCCACCACGGCCCGCCAACCCATGCCACGGCTCTACATCTCCCCGACCCAGGCACCCAACGCCTTCGCCACCGGCCGCAACCCGCGCAACGCGGCAGTGTGCTGCACCGAAGGCATCCTGCAGATCCTGGACGAACGCGAACTGCGAGGCGTCCTCGGCCACGAACTCAGCCATGTCTACAACCGCGACATCCTGATCTCGTCAGTCGCCGGAGCACTCGCCTCCGTCGTCATGTTCCTGGTCAACTTCGCATGGCTGATCCCGGTCGGCCGGTCCAACGACGACGAAGGCCCCGGCATCCTCGGCATGCTGCTGATCATGATCCTCGGCCCGCTCGCCGCCGGCGTCATCCAACTCGCCGTCAGCCGCTCCCGCGAATACGAGGCAGACGCCTCGGGCGCCCAACTGACCGGCGACCCCCTGGCCCTCGCCAGTGCCCTGCGCAAACTGGACGCCGGAACGAAACAGCTCCCCCTGCCCCCCGAGCCGAAGATCGAGACCGCGAGCCACATGATGATCGCGAACCCCTTCCGCCCCGGCCAGGGCATGTCCAAGATGTTCTCCACGCACCCGCCGATGGCGGAGCGCATTGCCCGACTTGAGCAGATGGCAGGTCATCGCCCATGAAGACAATCCTGAACGTCATATGGCTGGTCCTGTGCGGATTCTGGATGTTCCTCGGCTACATGGCCGCCGGTGTCCTGCTGTGCATCACTATTATCGGCATCCCGTTCGGCCTCGCAGCCTTCCGCATCGGCATCTACGCACTGTGGCCCTTCGGCTACACCGTCGTCGACCGCCGCGACGCCGGCGCACCCTCCTGCGTGGGCAACGTCCTCTGGCTGATCCTCGCAGGCTGGTGGCTGGCCCTCGGCCACATCACCACCGGAATCGCCCTCTGCATCACGATCATCGGCATCCCGCTCGGCATCGCGAACTTCAAGATGATCCCGGTCTCCCTCATGCCCTTCGGCAAGGAAATCGTCCGAACGGACCAGCCGTTCGCCACCCGATAGGACGGCAGCACGACCAGGGGGCAACGGGGAGCCGGGCGGCCCATCCGTCGAAACGCCCCCCGTCACGCAGGACGGCATCGGGCCACCCTCCACCGATTGTCAGTGTCGTCCTCCACCATGAACCCATGAACGACACCGAGCAGTTGCTGACGGCCGTGGAGAAGACAGCGCACACCACCCCACGGTGGGAGAAGTGCCCCCTCCCGGCAGCTCTGTCCACCCAGGACATTGCCCAGGCCGAAGCGGCCCTCGGCTTCGCGCTGCCGCCACTGCTGACCGCCCTCTACACCCGGGTCGCCAACGGCGGCTTCGGCCCGGAATACGGTCTGCTGCCCCTCACCGGCAGCCCCGCCCCCGACGGCGAGCAGTCCGCCGTCGATCAGTACCTCGCCCACCGCAGATCCGCGAGCGAGGAAGGGCAGTGGCCGTGGCCGGAAGGCGTACTGCCGATATGCACCCTGGGCTGCGGCATGTACAGCTGCGTGGACTGCCGCACCGACCGCACCACCGTCCTGCTCTTCGAGCCGAACGCCGACGAACCGCAGCACGCCTGGTACATCGACCAGCCCGATCTCGCCACCTGGCTGCGCACATGGCTGGACGGAGCGGGCTGGTACGGGGAGGACGCCGACGACGAAGCAATGGACCTGCAGCCCTGGCCGGACTACAACACCCGCATATGAACAGGCTGTGACCTGCCGCTCATCCCGCTCAACCAGCAACCGTCCACGCCCACCCGACGTCTTGGATTCCACAGCCAAGTGAACGGTAGGTTTGGCAGCATGACCATTATCGCTTGGATCATTCTCGGACTGCTTGCCGGCATCATTGCCAAGGTGCTGCTCCCGGGCCGCGACCCGGGCGGGCTGGTCGGCACCACCCTCATCGGAGTCGCCGGCGCCTTCATCGGTGGCTGGATATCCTCACGCTTCCTCGACCACCCCATATCCAAGAACTTCTACGACACCGCGACATGGATCTCGGCCATCGGCGGCTCGCTGGTACTGCTCATCGCCTACCGGCTGCTCTTCGGGAACTCCCGGGACCGCCACTGACACCCCGTCCGCGCCTCAGACACCCCACCCGGTCTCGCGCAGGGTCAGATTGAGCCGACCTCTGCTCATGCCCGTCGCGGGATCGGCCGTCCCCGGACAGACCTTCGGCACACCGTGGAACGCGAAGCGTGACTCCCCACCGAAGACGAACAGGTCACCGGAAGCCAACTCCACATCCGTATAAGGCCGTCCACGGTCCTTCGTGTTGCCGAAGCGGAAGACACACGTATCACCGATGCTGAGCGAGACCACCGGCGCACCGGACCGCTCCTCCTTGTCCTGGTGCATGCCCATCCTCGCCGCGCCGTCATAAAAATTGATCAGCGCGGTGTCCGGCGCGTACGTCCCGACCGGACTCTCCTCCCCGTACGCCTCGACCAGCGCCGCCCGCCCCAACTCCGCCAGCCAGTCCGGAAAATCGGCGACCCGCGCCCCGTTCACATCATCCGCGGTCCGCGAATACCGGTACGGCTGCCAGTGCCACCCCACACAGACCGTCCGGACGGACATCACCCCTCCGCCCGGCAACACCGTGTGCCGCAGTGGCACCGGCCCCCGCGCCCACTCCCGGCAGGCCTCGACCAGCATCCGCTGGCGCTCCACCGGCAACCAGTCCGGCACATGCACGGCACCCGGCGCCACGACAGCCCGCGGCCTCGGGAAGAGACCCGCCATTTCGCCCACCGCCCATCCGTACACAGCCGCTCAGCGCGCAACGCTCGGCACACGGGCCGCTCAGCGCGCCGCCAGAGCGCCTTCCAGCCCCAGAAGCTGCTCCTTGCGCTCCAGCCCGCCCGCGTAACCCCGCAGGGCCCCGTCCGCACCGATCACCCGGTGGCACGGGCGCACGACCAGCAGCGGATTGCGGCCGATCGCCGTCCCCACGGCCCGCACACCCGCCCCGGGTGCGCCGATCCGCTCGGCGATCTGCCCGTAGGACACCGTCTCCCCGTACGGGACGGTGTCCAGCGCGCTCCACACCCGCCGCTGGAACTCCGTGCCCCGACCCTCCGCGTACGCGATGTCGAAGTGGGTCAGCCGCCCCTCGAAATACGCCCTCAACTGCGCGGCGATCCCGGCGAAGGCCTCCGGCGCAGGGATCCACCCGTCCTGGACGACCTCGGCGCCCTTCTGGCCCGGCAGGGAGAGCGAGGCGAGCGCCACACCGCCGGCGGCGGCTGGTGATTCCTCACCGACCAGCAGCAGTTCACCCAGCGGGCTGTCGACGGTCGCGTACATGGTCATGGCCGGTCCCTCTCTTCTCCGTACAGGGCGACGAATCACCCACATCGCCGTTCCATACGGACAAGTCTGTGACCGTCCGCCACCCGCGACCGGCGGTATTCGGACATCACGTCCGATGGGGTGCGAGGCGGGCCGGTGCGTATCTCCCGGCCTGCCCCACCCACGCCCGGACGGACGACCGAAAGACGGACCTACCGGTAGTTCGCGAACTGCACGGCGAAGTCGAAGTCCTGGCCCTTCAGCAGCGCCTGCACGGCCTGCAGGTCGTCCCGGCTCTTCGAGCTGACCCGCAGCTCGTCGCCCTGGACCTGCGCCTTGACGCCCTTCGGACCCTCATCGCGAATGATCTTCGCCACCTTCTTGGCGTTCTCCTGGGAGATGCCTTCCTCGATCGTGGCGAAGATCTTGTACTCCTTGCCGGACAGCTGCGGCTCGCCCGCGTCCAGCGACTTGAGCGAGATGCCCCGCTTGATCAGCTTGGACTGGAAGATGTCGAGGATCGCCTTGACCCGCTCCTCGCCGTTCGCCTCCATCAGGATCTTCTCGCCGGACCAGGAGATCGAGGCGCCCGTGCCCTTGAAGTCGTAGCGCTGCGAGATCTCCTTGGCGGCCTGGTTGAGGGCGTTGTCGACCTCCTGCCGCTCGACCTTCGAGACGATGTCGAAACTGGAGTCGGCCATGACGTGTGGCTCCTTGCGTCGAATGCTTGTGGGGTACGACGCAAAGCCTAGCCATCGCCCACCGCCACGAGCACTGATCAATCAGGTGGCGGAGCACCCCACGTCATCAGGTATCGTTTACGTCGTCGCCAAGGAGCCCCGCTCAACGGAGTTCCAACGCGTCGTTCGAGGCGGTGTGCCCGAGTGGCCAAAGGGAGCAGACTGTAAATCTGCCGGCTCAGCCTACCCAGGTTCGAACCCTGGCGCCGCCACTCGAACAGAGCCCCTGACCAGCACAAATGGTCGGGGGCTCAGTCATTTTCTGCCCCTTTCGCGAGCTTTCCCACCGTGGTTCGAACCGCTGCTTGCAGCTACGCCTGCCCTGTTCGCTCCGAGCGTTCCACGCTGCGCCGAGCCGGTCCGGCCCCGTGGGGATCCGGTGGCGCGCAGTACGGTCCGGTGGGTGCGGAGCAGGGTCTCCAGCCGATTGGCCGGAGATCGGGGTTGCCGCATTCGCTGCCTGCCGGCCTGGTGGAGCTCAAGCCTGGGACCGGCCCCCGCCGAACGGTGTCCTCTTTTTGCCGCTGGGGGTCTCGTCCGCGGTGAGCGCCGTCAGCGACGTCCGGTCCGGGTGGGCGTCGATCGTCGCCTGTCCGATGTCGGCGACGAGGCTGCTCAGCCAGCCCACCCGTTGCGCGAGTTGGCGCCCGGTCAGCTGTTCGCCGGTGTCCTCGCGGAGGCCGCGCGCGACACGACAAGTGGCTGTGCGGATCAGGGCTGTTGAGCGACGCATGGGTCCTCCTCCCGGCGGGGCTTACGAGCCGTCGGGAGGATCAACGACGCGGGCGGCTGATGGTCACCCGTTCGGCCGAAGAAACTTCGTACGAGGGAGAGCAGGGGAGGGGCGTTCGGGCTCTGCGCTCCTCCCCCCGTCGCCCCGCTCAGTTCCCCGCGACGTCCTTCATCGCCACCGCCAACGGCACGTTCCCCGAGATCAGTTCCAGGGTCAGTCCCGCTGTCGCCGGGGTGTCCAGCAGTTCCAGCAGCGTCGCCGCCACGTCGTCGCGCGGTACCGTTCCGCGCCCCGTCGAGGCTGCCAGCAGAACCTGCCCGTTGCCCGCGTCGTCGGTAAGCATTCCGGGGCGCAGGATCGTCCAGTCGAGTGCGGTCCTGGAGCGTACGTAAGCGTCGGCGGCGCCCTTGGCCCGCAGGTACACGTCGAAGACATCGTCGCCCGGGTAGTCCGGATCGGCACCCATGGAGGAGACCACGATGCAGCGCCGTACGCGCGCCCGTTCCGCCGCGTCCGCGAACAGCACTGCCGCGCCGCGGTCCACCGTGTCCTTGCGGGCCGTACCGCTGTTCGGGCCCGCGCCGGCCGCGAAGACCGCCGCGTCGGCGCCGCGCAGCACCTCGGCCACTTCCTCCACGGAGGCCGATTCGAGGTCCAGGACGACCGGTTCGGCGCCTGCCGACCGGAGGTCCTCGCCCTGTTCCGGGTTGCGGATGATGCCGACCGCTTCATCTCCGCGCGCAGCGAGCAGCCGCTCCAGCCGCAGCGCGATCTGACCATGTCCACCTGCGATGACAATGCGCATAGTCACGACCGTACGCCGCGGCGCGCCGCCCCGCTCAGGACCCGCCGCCCGGCCCGGGTTCAGGGCGGGCCTGGCGGGGCAGATCGAGTGCGACGACGGTCTCGGAGTCGCAGTATTCGCGGACCGCGCTGGTACGGGCCACCACGCGTCCGCTGTGCACGACGATCCGGCTGTACGCGAGCGAGAGCGCGCCGGAGAGCTGTTCGCCACGTACGGCGAGGAGTTCGGCGGGGAAGCCTGCCTCGACGCGGATCTCGGGCAGCCCCATGGCCTTCCTGGCGGCCGTGGAGACGGCGTCGTACGCATCCTCGGGGCGTAGGCCGCTCTGTGAGGCGAGCAGGTAGGCGGCCTCCAGCGGGTCTCCGCGGCCCACGGGGTTCGCGACGTCGCGCAGTGCCCCGCTGCCTGCCGCTACGCGCACTCCGGCGGCGCGTAGCAGCTGTACGGGGGCGGTGCCCCTGCGTCCGGCGCCGCAGCAGCCGCCCTGGGGGAGGCAGATCACGGTTACTTCGGCGGCGGCGAGCTGATCGGCGGTGCGGGTCGCGGTTTCCGGGGGGAGCCGGTCGAGGCCGGCGCAGGGGCCTATGGAGACGCCGGGCCGGTGTCCGGCGGCCATGGCGGCGAGCCGGGCGAGGCGGGCGGGGTCGTCGCCGTCCATGTGCAGGTCGACGGGGCAGTGGTGTTCGGCGGCGATCTCCAGGACGGCTTCGGTGTATCCGGCCGGGTCGGGGTCGAGCTCGGGGCAGCCGCCGATCACGCCGGCTCCTGTTTTCACCGCGTCGCGCAGCATGGCGAGGCTGTCGGCGCCCGCGATTCCGGTGAGCAGGCGGGGTACGGCGACCGGGGTCAGTTCGGTGAGTCCGTGCAGGGAGCGGCGTGCCTGGAGTACTGCTTCGAGGCCGGCGAGTCCGGTGACGTCCCCGATCCGTACGTGTGAGCGCAGGGCGGTGGCGCCGTGGCCGAGTTGCAGCAGGGCGGCTTCGGTGGCGCGGCGCTGGATGTCCTCGGGGTGGTGCGAGGCGGGTCCGGAGCTGTCGGGGCCGGTGCTGTCCGCGGTGAGTGCGGTGTCGCTGTGGGCGTGGGGTTCTGCGGGGGCGGGGAGCAGGAGATAGCCGCGCAGGTCGATGCGGGGGCCGGGGGCGGTCAGGCTGCCCGTGGTGCCGACGGCCTCGATGCGGCCGCGGCCGAGGCGTACGTCGACGATGCGGCCGTCGGTGAGCCGGGCGCCGCACAGGATCAGGGCGTTGGCTTCGGTGGCGGCGTGGTCGTCGGGCTGCCGCGGCCGGCTGTCGGGCATCGCGCTCCTGGGAGGGTTACAAGATCACGCAGAGTGAGTCGAGCCTAGGGGCGTGTTCGTCCCGGTTCGAGGAGGAGGGAAATAGTCGTACCGGTGTGGCCTCGTGAGGTGTGCGCGGCGGGTGGGAGGGGCCGGCGCGGTGGCTGTTCCGAGGCCGGCCGGGTGTGGCTCACGGCGCTGGTCGGGTTGCCGGTCACGTTGCTGATCAGGCGGCGGTTCCGGCCGCCGGCCGGGCTCCCGGCCGAGTCCGCCGCCGGTCGTGGATCGGGGGTCGGTCGGGGGATCGGGGCGGGGCCGGTCATCGCTGCGGCGGGGGCTCCGAAACGGATTTGGGCGATCGGCGGAGGACCGTGTAATGTCTTCATCGCTCGCCCCAATAGCTCAGTCGGTAGAGCGTCTCCATGGTAAGGAGAAGGTCTACGGTTCGATTCCGTATTGGGGCTCTGGTGATCGGAGAACCCCGCCTCACGGCGGGGGGATCCGTCATCAAAGCGGTGTAGCTCAGTCGGTAGAGCAAGCGGCTCATAATCGCTGTGTCACCGGTTCAAGTCCGGTCACCGCTACTTACGGTAGCCGATTGTGGGGTCGGTCCTTCGATCGGCTACTCTTTTTTTGCGTTCATTCGTTCATCCGTTCATCCGTCCGTCCAAGGAGCACTCACGTGGCTGCCACCGACGTCCGCCCGAAGATCACGCTGGCCTGCGTGGAGTGCAAGGAGCGGAACTACATCACCAAGAAGAACCGGCGTAACAACCCGGACCGTCTTGAGATGAAGAAGCACTGCCCGCGCTGCAACTCGCACACTGCGCACCGCGAAACCCGCTGAATCAGGCTCGTACACGAGGCCGCCCCCACTGGGGGCGGCCTCGTGTCGTTGTATAGGACTGTCCCGTACAGGGTTGTTCATCGGCCTTTTCGTCTTTCATCAGGAGGTAGCGAGCCCATGGCGCTCGACCAGTCCTTCGTCGGGCGGACCTATCCGCCCACCGCGCCGTACGAGGTCGGCCGGGAGAAGATCCGTGAGTTTGCCGAGGCGGTGGGAGACGCCAATCCCGCGTACGTCGATCCGGCGGCCGCCCGGGCGCTCGGGTATTCCGATGTGATCGCGCCGCCCACTTTTGTCTTCTCGATCACTTTCAAGGCCGCGGGACAGGTGGTGCAGGACCCGCAGCTGGGCCTGGACTACAGCCGTGTGGTGCATGGTGACCAGAAGTTCGCGTACGTGCGTCCGGTGCGGGCGGGGGACCGGCTGACGGTCACTTCGACGATCGAGGGCGTCAAGTCCATGGCGGGCAACGACATCCTCGACATCCGTGGTGAGGTCCATGACGAGGCCGGCGAGCATGTCGTGACCGCGTGGACGAAGCTGGTGGCGCGCGCCACCGAGGAGGCGTGATGACGGCGAAGGTGAGTTACGAATCGGTCGAGGTCGGTACGGAGCTGCCGGCGCAGTCCTTCCGGGTGACCCGCGCGACGCTGGTGCAGTACGCGGGCGCCTCCGGTGACTTCAACCCGATCCACTGGAACGAGAAGTTCGCTCTCGAGGTCGGGCTGCCGGATGTGATCGCGCACGGCATGTTCACCATGGCCGAGGCGATCCGGGTGGTCACGGACTGGGTCGGTGACCCGGGTGCGGTCGTCGAGTACGGGGTGCGGTTCACCAAGCCGGTCGTCGTGCCGAACGACGACAAGGGTGCGCTGATCGAGGTCGGTGCCAAGGTGGCGGCCCTGCTGGACGACAAGCAGGTGCGGGTGGACCTGACGGCGATGAGCGAGGGCAAGAAGGTGCTGGGGATGTCCCGCGCCGTTGTGCGGCTCACCTGAGCCGTTGTCGAGCCACGTTCATGAGTGAGGGGCACTCTCCGCTGGGGGTGCCCCTTACCCGTACTCGCGAGGCCCTCGCGTCACGTTCCGGAGTGGCTGTCCCGTACCGCTTGACCAAGTTAGTGATTGAGCACTAACTTAGCTGCATGGTCAGGATGAGTGCTGAGGAGCGGCGCGAGAGCGTCATCCGCGCGGCGATCACCGAGTTCGCCCGCGGCGGGTACAACGCCACCTCCACGGAGGCGATCGCCAAGCGGGTCGGCGTCTCGCAGCCGTATCTCTTCCGCCTCTTCCCCAGCAAGCAGGCCATGTTCCTCGCCGCCTCCGACCGCTGCCTGGCGGACACCCGGAAGGTCTTCGCCGAGGCCGGTGCGGGCCTGGAGGGGCAGGAGGCGCTCCACGCCATGGCGGCGGCGTATCAGCGCCTCATCGTCGACGACCCCGACAAACTGCTGATGCAGATGCAGATGTATGCGGCGGTCGCGGCGGCCGAGGCCTCCGGGGACCACGAGTTCGGTGAGTCGGCGCGGGCCGGCTGGCTGCAGATGTGGGACGAGATCCACCTCGCGCTCGGCGCCGATCCCGGCGAGACCACGACCTTCCTCGCGTACGCCATGCTCGTCAACACCCTGGCCTCGCTCGGCTTCCCGGCCGGTCACCGTGTCTGGTCCGGTTTCTATCCCTCGGCGCAGCCGACGGCCTGAGTGCGGCCGACCGTCCGAACAGTGCGACCCGGGTTCGGCCCGGTTCTCTGCCAAGGAAAGTTAGTCATTAATAACTAACCCCCAGGGGGAGCAGTGAAGCACACGACAGGCCGCTCAGGAGCGGTCTGGGCCCTCGTCATCACCAGCGTCGCCGGCTTCATGGCGGCCCTCGACAACCTCGTCGTCACCACCGCCCTGCCCTCCATCCGCAAGAGCCTCGGCGGCGAGCTGCCGGAGCTCGAATGGACGGTGAACGCGTACACCCTGACCTTCGCCGTTCTGCTGATGCTCGGTGCCGCTCTCGGCGACCGGTTCGGCCGGCGGCGGCTCTTCCTCGCCGGGCTCACCGTCTTCACCGGCGCCTCCGCCGCGGCGGCCCTGTCGTCCGGGATCAACGAGCTGATCGCCTTCCGGGCCGTCCAGGGCGTCGGCGCGGCGATCATGATGCCGCTGACACTCACCCTGCTCACGGCCGCCGTGCCGGCCGCCCGCCGCGGCATGGCCCTCGGGATCTTCAGCGCCGTCACCGGACTCGCCGTGGCCAGTGGTCCGCTGATCGGCGGCAGCCTGACCGAGCACATCTCCTGGCAGTGGATCTTCTGGCTGAACGTGCCGGTCGGCCTGGTCCTGCTGCCGCTGGCCCGGCTGCGCCTGGTGGAGTCGTACGCCCCGAACGCCCGGCTCGACATCCCCGGCACACTTCTCGTCAGCGGCGGTCTGTTCGGCATCGTCTACGGGCTGGTCAACGCCAACGCCGACGGCTGGACCAGCGCCACGGTCCTCACCGGGCTGATCGCCGGTGCCGCGCTGATGGGCGGCTTCATCCACCACGGCTTCCGGGCGAAGAACCCGATGCTGCCGATGCGGCTCTTCCGCAACCGCGGGTTCTTCGGGATCAACATGGCCGGCCTGCTGATGTTCCTCGGGATGTTCGGATCGATCTTCCTGCTCATCCAGTACCTCCAGGGCGTGCTGGGCTACTCGCCGACCGAGGCCGGGCTGCGGATGCTGCCCTGGACCGGCATGCCGATGCTGGTCGCTCCGATTGCCGGGTATCTCTCCGACCGGTTCGGCGGGCGCCCGGTCGTCGTGACCGGTCTCGCGCTCCAGGCCGTCGGGCTGGCCCTCTTCGCCATGGTCATCGCCCCCGACGCCTCGTACACCGCGCAACTGCCCGCCCTGATGATCGGCGGTGTCGGCATGGCGCTCTACTTCGCGCCGGCCGCCAGCCTCGTCATGTCGAGCGTCCAGCCCGCCGAGCAGGGCATCGCCTCCGGCGCCAACAACGCCCTGCGTGAGGTCGGCGGCGCCCTCGGGATCGCGGTGCTCGCCTCGGTCTTCTCCGCGCAGGGCGGTTACGGCTCCGCGCAGTCCTTCACGGACGGGACCGTCCCGGCGGTCTGGATCGGTGCCGGTTTCGTGGCGCTCGCCGCGCTCGTGGCACTGCTGATCCCGGGCCGCCGCCCCGCGCCGACGGCGGAGCCGGAGCCGGTCGAGGAGTGGTCCGCCGTCGCCGCCTGATCCGTGGCGCGGTCCGGTCCGACCCGGCCGCCCTGTGTGTACGGTCCGTGGCCCCGCCCGAGCGGTGGCGCCGCGGACCGTACTCTTGTCCCCGTGCAGGAACTCCACGACGCCCCCCTCGCCCCCCTGACCACCTTCCGGCTCGGCGGCCCCGCAGCCCGCCTCCTCGCGGCAACGACGGACGCCGAGGTGGTCGCAGCCGTGCGCGAGGCCGACGAGGACGGCACTCCGCTCCTCGTCGTCGGCGGCGGCAGCAACCTGGTCATCGGCGACAAGGGCTTCGACGGCACCGCCCTGCGCATCGCGACCAAGGGCTTCGCGCTCTCCGGTACGACGCTGGAACTGGCCGCCGGAGAGATCTGGACGGACGCCGTCGCCCGCACGGTCGAAGCCGGTCTCGCGGGCATCGAGTGCCTGGCCGGAATCCCCGGCTCGGCGGGTGCGACGCCGATCCAGAACGTCGGTGCGTACGGCCAGGAGGTCGCGTCGACCATCACGGAGGTCGTCGCCTACGACCGGTACACCCGCGAAACGGTCACCATCCCGAACGCCGAGTGCGCATTCTCGTACCGCCACAGCCGCTTCAAGGCCGAACCCGACCGCTTCGTGGTGCTGCGTGTCCGTTTCGAGCTGGAAGACGCGGGCGGTCTCTCCGCGCCCCTCAAGTACCCCGAAACGGCCCGTGCCATGGGTGTCGAACCGGGCGACCGGGTGCCCGCGGCGGCCGCCCGTGAGACCGTGCTGCGGCTCCGGGCCGGCAAGGGCATGGTGCTCGACCCGGAGGACCACGACACCTGGTCGGCAGGGTCCTTCTTCACCAACCCGATCCTCGACGGTGCGCAGTACGAGGCGTTCCTCGCCCGTGCCAAGGACCGGCTCGGCCCCGAGGTGACGCCCCCCGCCTTCCCCGCGGACGGGGGACGCACCAAGACCTCGGCGGCCTGGCTCATCGACCGGGCCGGTTTCACCAAGGGGTACGGATCCGGGCCCGCCCGCATCTCCACCAAGCACACACTCGCCCTCACCAACCGCGGCGGGGCGACCACCGAGGACCTGCTCGCGCTCGCCCGCGAGGTCGTCGCGGGCGTTCACGACGCCTTCGGCGTCACGCTCGTCAACGAACCGGTGACGGTCGGCGTCACCCTCTGACGCGGGTGCGGTGTCAGTACGCCACGCCCACGCCCTGCTTCACCGCCGCCGGATCGTCGATCAGCGCCAGCATCGCGTGCGCCACATCGGCCCGGGAGATGGACCGGCCGCTGCGCGGATTGCTGCCGTAGACCGTCCGGTACGTCCCGGTCAGCGGCCCGTTGGTGAGCTTCGGCGGCCGGACCGACGTCCAGTCCGTCGCGCTGCGGGCCAGTGCGGCCTCCATCAGCGTCAGGTCGGCGTAGACCTCCTTGAGGATCGCGCCGATCGCCTTCAGCATCATCCGGTCCAGCAACGGATCGTCCGCGGGCTTCGGTGCGACGGGGGCCGCGCTCACCACGAGCAGCCGCCGTGTCCCCTCCGCCTCCATCGCGCGCAGCACCGAGCCGGTGAGCCGTTCGGCGATCCCGTCGGCCTTCCGGCCGCGCGAGCCGAGTCCGGAGAGCACCGCGTCCCGCCCGGCGACCGCTTCGCGCAGCGCCTTTGGATCGTCGATCCGCGCCGCTGTGTGGACCGTGACGTCGGAGAGCGGGACCGGCAGCCGTGCCGGATCGCGGACCACTGCCGTCACGTCATGGCCCGCGGCCACCGCCTGGCGGACGATCTCCTGGCCGATGCCGCCTGTCGCACCGAACACCGTGAGTCTCATTGCGCACCCTCCCCGGGTGGGTAAGTATTCACTCACCTCTAGAGTGAGTGGATACTCACCACGCGTCAAGCCTCATTGGAGTGCACATGGAGCAGAAGCCGGCCCGCGTCCGCATCATCGACGCCGCCCACCAGCTGATGCTCACCATCGGCCTGGCCCGGGCCACCACCAAGGAAATCGCCCGGGCAGCGGGCTGTTCGGAGGCGGCCCTCTACAAGCACTTCCCGAGCAAGGAGGAGCTGTTCGTGGCTGTCCTCAAGGAGCGGCTGCCCAAGCTCAACCCGCTCCTGCGGCGGCTGACCGCCGACCCGGCGGCGGGGGAGCGGACGGTCGAGGAGAACCTCACCGAGATAGCCCGCGAGGCCGCGCTCTTCTACGCCCAGAGCTTCCCGATCGCCGCCTCCCTCTACGCCGAGCCGCGGCTCAAGAACCGCCACGACGCGGCCATGCGCGAGCTCGGCACCGGCCCGCACATGCCGATCCAGGGCGTCGCCGCCTACCTCCGCAGCGAACAGTCCGCCGGCCGCGTCCGGCCCGGCGCCGACACCTATGCCGCCGCGTCGCTGCTGCTCGGCGCCTGCGTCCAGCGCGCGTTCGCCTACGACGCGACGGACGAGGGCCGGCCACCGCAGTCACTCGACGAGTTCGCCGCGTCCGTGGCGCGGACGGTGCTGTACGGAATCGGGGCGTAACCGGGCCGGTGCGGGCTCGCAGGTGGGCCCGTCTCCCGGCCCTTGCGCTGTCAGGCCGGCTTCGCCAGCCAGTCGTCGATCCCGGAGAGGAGCTGCTCCCGTACATCGGACGGCGCCGCCGACCCCCGTACCGACTGCCGCGCCAGCTCCGCCAGCTCCTCGTCCGTGAACGCGTGGTGGCGGCGTACGAGTTCGTACTGCGCGGCCAGCCGGGAGCCGAAGAGCAGCGGGTCGTCCGCGCCGAGCGCCATCGGCACCCCGGCCTCGAACAGAGTGCGCAAGGGTACATCCGACGGCTTCTCGTAGACGCCCAGTGCCACGTTCGACGCAGGGCACACCTCGCAGGTCACCCCGCGCTCCGCCAGCCTGCGCAGCAGCCGCGGGTCCTCGGCGGCCCGTACGCCGTGGCCGATCCGGGCCGCGTCGAGGTCGTCCATGCAGTCCCGCACGCTCGACGGGCCGGCCAGCTCCCCGCCGTGCGGGGCCGCCAGCAGGCCGCCCTCCCTGGCGATGGCGAAGGCCCGGTCGAAGTCGCGCGCCATCCCGCGCCGCTCGTCGTTGGAGAGCCCGAAGCCGACGACGCCCCGGTCCGCGTAGCGCACCGCGAGCCGTGCCAGTGTCCGCGCGTCCAGCGGGTGCTTCATCCGGTTCGCGGCGATCACCACCCGCATCCCGAGCCCGGTCTCGCGGGCGGCGGCGTCCACCGCGTCCAGGATGATCTCGATCGCCGGGATCAGCCCACCGAGCAGCGGTGCGTACGAGGTGGGGTCGACCTGGATCTCCAGCCAGCCGGAGCCGTCGGCGACGTCCTCCTGGGCCGCCTCGCGCACCAGCCGCTGGATGTCCTCGGGCGCCCGCAGACAGGACCGGGCGATGTCGTAGAGCCGCTGGAAGCGGAACCAGCCGCGCTCGTCGGTGGCCCGCAGCTGGGGCGGTTCGCCGCCGGTCAGTGCCTCCGGCAGGCGTACGCCGTGTTTGTCGGCGAGTTCGAGCAGTGTCGTGGGCCGCATCGACCCGGTGAAATGCAGGTGCAGGTGGGCCTTGGGCAACAGCCGGACGTCCCGCCCCATATCCGTTCACCTTCCGTAACTGTTATATTCCGCACTGTGCCAACAGGCGTCGGGCAGGGCTTGTCCGTCACGAGGCCGCTGCGGCGGCCGAGTGAGAAGCCCCCTGTCAGAGGGGGAGGAGTCACTCGAAGATCCTGCCGCATGGATCTCGACCCAGGAAGCCCGATTCACCGAACGGGCGCTTGCCTGAACGCATAAGCGGGTCCCCGGCTGAGCCGGGGACCCGCTTATGCGATGGCGTGCCAGTTCAGCTGCGGGCCTCGCCCAGCAGCTTCTGGAGCCGCGACACGCCCTCGACGAGGTCCTCGTCGCCCAGTGCGTACGACAGCCGCAGGTAACCCGGCGTGCCGAAGGCCTCGCCCGGAACGACCGCGACCTCGGCCTCGTCCAGGATCAGGGCCGCCAGCTCGACCGAGGTGGCCGGGCGCTTGCCGCGGATCTCCTTGCCGAGCAGCGCCTTCACGGACGGGTACGCGTAGAACGCGCCCTCGGGCTCCGGGCACAGCACGCCGTCGATCTCGTTCAGCATCCGCACGATGGTCTGCCGGCGGCGGTCGAAGGCGGTCCGCATCTCGGCGACCGCGTCCAGGTTCCCGGAGACGGCGGCCAGTGCGGCGACCTGAGCGACGTTGGAGACGTTGGACGTGGCGTGCGACTGCAGGTTGGTCGCGGCCTTGACGACGTCCTTCGGGGCGATGAGCCAGCCCACGCGCCAGCCGGTCATCGCGTACGTCTTGGCGACACCGTTGACCACGATGCACTTGTCACGCAGGGCGGGCACGAGCGCCGGCAGCGAGGTGAACTTCGCGGTGCCGTAGACCAGGTGCTCGTAGATCTCGTCGGTCAGCACCCACAGGCCGTGCTCGACGGCCCACTCGCCGATCGCCTTGGCGTCGGCCTCGCTGTACACCGCACCGGTCGGGTTCGACGGGGAGACGAACAGGACGACCTTCGTACGCTCGGTGCGCGCCGCCTCCAGCTGCTCGACGGAGACCTGGTAGCCGGTGGTCTCGTCGGCCACGACCTCCACGGGGACACCGCCGGCGAGACGAATCGACTCGGGGTAGGTGGTCCAGTACGGCGCTGGGAGGATGACCTCGTCGCCCGGGTCGAGGATCGCGGCGAACGCCTCGTAGATGGCCTGCTTGCCGCCGTTGGTCACCAGGATCCGGGAGGCGTCGACCTCGTAACCGGAGTCGCGCAGCGTCTTCTCCGCAATGGCGGCCTTGAGCTCGGGGAGCCCGCCGGCGGGGGTGTAGCGGTGGTACTTCGGGTTGCGGCAGGCCTCGACCGCGGCGTCGACGATGTAGCCGGGGGTCGGGAAGTCGGGCTCGCCGGCACCGAAGCCGATCACCGGACGGCCGGCGGCCTTGAGGGCCTTGGCCTTGGCGTCGACGGCGAGGGTGGCGGATTCGGAGATTGCACCGATGCGGGCGGAGACCCGGCGCTCGGAGGGGGGAGTTGCAGCGCTCATGGGCCCCATCGTCCCAGACCCCGATCCCGGTCGGCACACGGGTTTCAGGGACCGGACAGGACTCGGACAGCATGTGGACAACATGCGGCCACGAGTTGTCGGGAGCTGTCTGTTCGACGCCGGGCCTCTGAGCACGTACACTCACCTGTCGTTGGCCTTCACCAGCCACACCGTTGCTGCACCCGGGATACCGGGAAAGATGCGGTAGGTTGGTGGAAACCACAAAGGGTCGTAGCTCAATTGGTAGAGCACTGGTCTCCAAAACCAGCGGTTGGGGGTTCAAGTCCCTCCGGCCCTGCTACACACTCCTTCGCCAGGATGTGTGCGCATGTACGTACTTCAATGCACCGCCGTGCGGCTCCACCGGGCGCGGCACGGCCATGACCCGGAATCAGGTGAGAAGCGTGACGGACGCCGTGGGCTCCATCGACATGCCTGATGCTGAGGATGAAGTACCCGAGTCGAAGAAGAAGACTCGGAAGGGCGGCAAGCGCGGCAAGAAGGGTCCCCTGGGCCGTCTCGCGCTGTTCTACCGCCAGATCATCGCCGAGTTGCGCAAGGTTGTCTGGCCGACTCGCAACCAGCTCACGACGTACACGTCCGTGGTGATTGTCTTCGTCGTCGTCATGATCGGTCTTGTTACCGTGATTGACTTCGGATTCCAGCGGGTCATCAAGTACGTCTTCGGCTGATCCCGCGGAGGGCGCCCCAAGGGCGCCCCTTTCGCATGTTCCACCCATTTGTATCCAGGAAGAAGCAGCCACCGTGTCTGACCCGAACCTGAACGACGCCGTCGACTCGACGGCGGGCGACGTCGAGTCCGCCGAGGACGAGTTCGAGATCGTCGAGGCGGCGGACGCTGTGGAGCCGGACCAGGCCGAAGCCGGCGACGCCGCCGCGGGCGAGCCCGCCGAGCAGGCTGCCCTGCACGCCGAGGACGAGACCGACTCCGACGACGAGACCGACTCCGACGACGAGACCGACTCCGAGGACGAGGACAGCGCGTCCGAGGCGGCCGAGGACGAGACCGACTCCGAGGACAGCGCGTCCGAGGAGGCCGAGGAAGAGGCCGAGCCGGCCGCTCCCGTCGACGCCGTCACCGCGCTCCGCGACGAGCTCCGCGGTCTCCCCGGTGAGTGGTACGTCATCCACACGTACGCCGGTTACGAGAAGCGTGTGAAGGCCAACCTGGAGCAGCGCGCCGTCTCGCTCAACGTCGAGGACTTCATCTACCAGGCCGAGGTGCCCGAGGAAGAGATCGTCCAGATCAAGAACGGCGAGCGGAAGAACGTCCGTCAGAACAAGCTCCCGGGTTACGTCCTGGTGCGCATGGACCTGACGAACGAGTCCTGGGGCGTCGTCCGCAACACGCCCGGTGTCACCGGCTTCGTGGGCAACGCCTACGACCCGTACCCGCTGACCCTGGACGAGATCGTCAAGATGCTCGCCCCGGAGGCCGAGGAGAAGGCCGCCCGCGAGGCCGCGGAGGCCGAGGGCAAGCCGGTTCCGTCCCGCAAGGTCGAGGTCCAGGTGCTGGACTTCGAGGTGGGCGACTCGGTCACCGTCACCGACGGCCCGTTCGCGACGCTGCAGGCGACGATCAACGAGATCAACGCCGACTCGAAGAAGGTCAAGGGCCTCGTCGAGATCTTCGGCCGCGAGACCCCGGTCGAGCTCAGCTTCGACCAGATCCAGAAGAACTAGCGGTTTCCGCCGACTCCTGGACACATGCCTACCGAGCAGGTCAGAGAGGCTTCGCAGCCTCTCTGACCTGCTCGGTTTTTGGTCGCGCAGCTATACCCGTTATCGTTGTGCGGTATGCCTGCATCCGGATGACCGGATGACGGCGAAAAACTCTCACTAGGACCCGGAGAGAGCAATGCCTCCCAAGAAGAAGAAGGTCACGGGGCTTATCAAGCTCCAGATCAACGCCGGTGCGGCCAACCCGGCCCCGCCGGTCGGCCCCGCGCTCGGCCAGCACGGCGTCAACATCATGGAGTTCTGCAAGGCCTACAACGCCGCGACCGAGTCGCAGCGTGGCATGGTCGTGCCGGTGGAGATCACGGTCTACGACGACCGTTCCTTCACCTTCGTGACGAAGACCCCGCCGGCTGCCAAGCTCATCCTCAAGGCCGCAGGTGTGGACAAGGGCTCCGGCGAGCCGCACAAGACCAAGGTCGCGAAGCTCACGAGCGCCCAGGTCCGCGAGATCGCCACGGTCAAGCTGCCCGACCTGAACGCCAACGACCTGGACGCCGCGTCGAAGATCATCGCCGGCACCGCCCGTTCGATGGGCATCACGGTCGAGGGCTGATCAGCCCCCGTAGTCCTTCAGTGGCAGGGCCAAGCGCTGGCCCGTACCACGCCTCCACACCTGAAACCACAGGAGCAGAAGTGAAGCGCAGCAAGAACCTCCGCGCTGCGGACGCCAAGATCGACCGGGAGCGCAACTACGCCCCCCTCGAGGCCGTCCGTCTCGCCAAGGACACCGCCAGCAACAAGTTCGACAGCACCGTCGAGGTCGCGTTCTGCCTGGGTGTAGACCCGCGCAAGGCCGACCAGATGGTCCGTGGCACCGTGAACCTCCCGCACGGCACCGGCAAGACCGCCCGGGTCCTGGTCTTCGCGACCGGTGACCGTGCTGCGGCCGCGGAAGCCGCGGGCGCCGACATCGTCGGCGCCGACGAGCTCATCGACGAGGTGGCGAAGGGCCGTCTGGACTTCGACGCCGTCGTCGCCACTCCGGACCTCATGGGCAAGGTCGGCCGCCTCGGCCGCGTGCTCGGTCCGCGTGGCCTGATGCCGAACCCGAAGACCGGTACGGTCACCCCCGATGTCGCGAAGGCTGTCAACGACATCAAGGGCGGCAAGATCGAGTTCCGCGTCGACAAGCACTCGAACCTGCACTTCATCATCGGCAAGGTCTCTTTCGATGACACGAAGCTGGTCGAGAACTACGCCGCGGCGCTGGAGGAGATCCTCCGTCTGAAGCCGTCCGCCGCCAAGGGCCGCTACATCAAGAAGGCCACTCTGGCCACCACGATGGGCGCCGGCATCCCGCTGGACGCCAACCGCACCCGTAACCTCCTCGTCGAGGAGGACCCGGCCGCCGTCTGAGCCTCCGCGCTCGTACGAAAGCCGTGTCACGTGTGACATTGACGGGCCCCGCAACCTTTCGAGGTGCGGGGCCCGTCCTCGTATCCGTCAGGAGGACGTACGGGGCGTCGCCACCACGCACTACTCAGGGACGGTCGACGTCGCCGAGCTGACCGCGAAGAACTCCCGGCTCGACGCCGATACCGCACCCAGGCCACGGTCGAGGAGCCTCCTGCCGCCGGCACGGTCGACTTCCAGAAGCTCGTGGAACCAGCCGCAGGGCAGCACCGCGGGCGCGTCTTAAACCTCCCGCACCGCCCGAACCGAAACGGATTTGCTCGGCGCGACCCCGGTCGCGTATTCTCCTCCAGAAGCCAAAGACCGCTGGTCGTTGCTGCGCTCTCGCAAGAGGGGGTAGTGACCGAAGGATCCGTTGAGTGCGGACGACCTGCGCAGGTGACTGTGGAAAGCTCCCGGACTCTGTCCGGTCGAGCTGCGCCCTGGCACCTGTGCCGGGGCGTTTCGTCTTTCCCGGCCCCTTCTGAGCGGTCCTCATCACCCGGAAGGAGGCCGACGCTCATGGCAAGGCCCGACAAGGCTGCCGCGGTAGCCGAGCTCGCGGACCAGTTCCGCAGCTCGAACGCCGCTGTGCTGACCGAGTACCGGGGTCTCACCGTGGCACAGCTCAAGCAGCTGCGCCGTTCGCTCGGTGAGAACGCCCAGTACGCCGTGGTGAAGAACACGCTGACCAAGATTGCGGCCAACGAGGCCGGGATCGACACGCTGGACGACCTGTTCGCAGGCCCGACGGCGGTTGCCTTCGTCACCGGTGACCCGGTGGAGTCGGCGAAGGGTCTTCGTGACTTCGCCAAGGACAACCCGAACCTCATCATCAAGGGCGGTGTCCTTGACGGTAAGGCGCTGTCCGCCGATGAGATCAAGAAGCTTGCGGACCTCGAGTCCCGCGAGGTTCTGCTCGCCAAGGTGGCCGGTGGGATCAAGGCGTCGATGGCCAAGGCCGCGGCGACTTTCCAGGCCCCTCTGTCGGAGTTCGTCCGCACTGCGGACGCCCTTCGCGCCAAGGTCGAGCAGGGCGGTGCCGGTACGCCGGCTCCCGCCGACGCCGAGGTGGCGGAGTAACACTCCGCCCCACGGCTCGCAGCGGGCCCGTACGCCCGCCTTCATATACACCCGGCACCTGCCGACTTAGTGGAAGGACGCCATCATGGCGAAGCTGTCCCAGGACGAGCTGCTCGAGCAGTTCGAGACCCTGACCCTCATCGAGCTCTCCGAGTTCGTCAAGGCGTTCGAGGAGAAGTTCGACGTCAAGGCTGCCGCTCCGGTCGCCATTGCCGCCGCCGGTGGCGCTGCTGCCGCTGCCGAGGCCGTCGAGGAGCAGGACGAGTTCGACGTCATCCTCACCGGCGCCGGCGAGAAGAAGATCCAGGTCATCAAGGTCGTGCGTGAGCTGACCTCCCTGGGTCTGAAGGAGGCCAAGGACCTCGTCGACGGCACCCCGAAGCCGGTCCTCGAGAAGGTCGCGAAGGAGGCCGCCGAGAAGGCTGCCGAGTCCCTCAAGGCCGCTGGCGCCTCGGTCGAGGTCAAGTGACCCTGCGAGTCTTCTGACTCGTCTGGACTGCTCGTGCCGCACGGCACGGACGTCACATCGCGATGGGCGACCACCCGTACGGGTGGTCGCCCTTCGGCGTACCCGAGGCGGTTGCCTTGCTCTTCCGCGGTTGACGAGTAGGGTGATCTTCGCCGTACGCCTCTCGGGGCCGTCGGCCGATGCCGAGGGGCGGCGGGTGACGGTCTAGGGGGCTCTGTCCTGGCAGGGGGGCCTTGACGAACCGCACGCGGCGCGCAATTCTCAGGACGCGTCGTCACATCGATCCGAATCCGAGGCATGGATCGATGACGAAGAGGGCAGTAAAGAAGAGCGCATCCCGCGCGAGGGCGATTCATAGGTGTTGAGAACAGCTGTTGCGAGCTACGAGGGTCTCTGAGAACCCGGACTGGACATCAGTGTGCCGTTTGGCTACACTGACCCTTTGCGCTGCCTGTTAGCTGCCTCCTGCCCGTCACCAGAGGCATGCCCACGCTTGAGCATCGATGACCGATCTTCCCTGACCTGGGATTTCTGTCTCCGTGTCCAACGTGGGACCGGTACGCGCGTAGTGAGTCCGAGCCCTCGGAAGGACCCCCTCTTGGCCGCCTCGCGCAACGCCTCGACCGCGAATACGAACAACGGTGCCAGCACCGCCCCGCTGCGCATCTCTTTTGCAAAGATCAAGGAGCCCCTCGAGGTTCCGAACCTCCTCGCGCTGCAGACCGAGAGCTTTGACTGGCTCCTCGGCAATGCTGCCTGGAAGGCTCGCGTCGAGGCTGCTCTGGACAGTGGACAAGACGTCCCCACCAAGTCCGGCCTGGAGGAAATCTTCGAGGAGATTTCACCGATCGAGGACTTCTCCGGGTCGATGTCGCTTACGTTCCGCGACCATCGCTTCGAGCCCCCGAAGAACTCGATCGACGAGTGCAAGGAGCGCGACTTCACGTTCGCCGCCCCGCTCTTCGTCACGGCCGAGTTCACCAACAACGAGACCGGCGAGATCAAGTCCCAGACGGTCTTCATGGGCGACTTCCCGCTCATGACCAACAAGGGCACCTTCGTCATCAACGGCACCGAGCGTGTCGTCGTGTCGCAGCTCGTCCGCTCGCCGGGTGTCTACTTCGACTCCTCCATCGACAAGACGTCCGACAAGGACATCTTCTCCGCCAAGATCATCCCGTCCCGGGGTGCCTGGCTCGAGATGGAGATCGACAAGCGCGACATGGTCGGTGTCCGTATCGACCGCAAGCGCAAGCAGTCCGTGACCGTTCTCCTGAAGGCTCTCGGTTGGACCACCGAGCAGATCCTCGAGGAGTTCGGCGAGTACGAGTCCATGCGTGCCACCCTGGAGAAGGACCACACCCAGGGCCAGGACGACGCGCTGCTCGACATCTACCGCAAGCTGCGCCCGGGCGAGCCGCCCACCCGCGAGGCTGCTCAGACGCTGCTCGAGAACCTCTACTTCAACCCGAAGCGCTACGACCTCGCGAAGGTCGGACGCTACAAGGTGAACAAGAAGCTCGGCGCCGATGAGCCGCTGGACGCCGGGGTGCTCACCACCGACGACGTCATCGCGACCATCAGGTACCTGGTCAAGCTGCACGCCGGGGAGACCGAGACGGTCGGCGAGTCCGGCCGGACGATCGTCGTCGAGACCGACGACATCGACCACTTCGGCAACCGTCGTCTGCGCAACGTCGGCGAGCTCATCCAGAACCAGGTCCGTACGGGCCTCGCCCGTATGGAGCGCGTCGTGCGTGAGCGCATGACGACCCAGGACGTCGAGGCGATCACGCCGCAGACCCTGATCAACATCCGGCCGGTCGTCGCCTCCATCAAGGAGTTCTTCGGCACCAGCCAGCTGTCTCAGTTCATGGACCAGAACAACCCGCTGTCGGGTCTCACCCACAAGCGCCGTCTGTCGGCACTTGGCCCGGGTGGTCTCTCCCGTGAGCGGGCCGGCTTCGAGGTCCGTGACGTGCACCCGTCCCACTACGGACGCATGTGCCCGATCGAGACCCCTGAAGGCCCGAACATCGGTCTGATCGGTTCGCTCGCCTCGTACGGACGTGTCAACGCGTTCGGCTTCATCGAGACGCCGTACCGCAAGGTCGTCGACGGTCAGGTCACTGACGAGGTCGACTACATCACCGCCGACGAGGAAGACCGCTTCGTGATCGCCCAGGCGAACGCGACGCTCTCCGAGGACATGCGGTTCACCGAGCCCCGCGTCCTGGTCCGCCGTCGTGGCGGAGAGGTCGACTACATCCCGGGCGACGACGTCGACTACATGGACGTCTCGCCGCGCCAGATGGTGTCCGTCGCCACCGCGATGATCCCCTTCCTGGAGCACGACGACGCCAACCGTGCCCTCATGGGCGCGAACATGATGCGTCAGGCGGTGCCGCTGATCAAGTCGGAGGCTCCGCTCGTCGGCACGGGCATGGAGTACCGCTGCGCCACCGACGCCGGTGACGTCCTGAAGGCCGAGAAGGACGGTGTCGTCCAGGAGGTCTCCGCGGACTACGTCACCGTCACCAACGACGACGGCACGTACACCACGTACCGCATCGCCAAGTTCTCGCGCTCCAACCAGGGCACCTCGGTCAACCAGAAGGTCGTCGTCTCCGAGGGCGACCGGGTCATCGAGGGCCAGGTCCTCGCCGACGGGCCGGCCACCGAGAACGGTGAGATGGCGCTCGGCAAGAACCTGCTCGTGGCGTTCATGCCGTGGGAGGGTCACAACTACGAGGACGCGATCATCCTGTCGCAGCGCCTCGTGCAGGACGACGTCCTCTCCTCGATCCACATCGAGGAGCACGAGGTCGACGCCCGTGACACCAAGCTCGGCCCGGAGGAGATCACCCGGGACATCCCGAACGTCTCCGAAGAGGTCCTCGCCGACCTCGACGAGCGCGGCATCATCCGTATCGGTGCCGAGGTCGTCGCCGGTGACATCCTCGTCGGCAAGGTCACGCCCAAGGGTGAGACCGAGCTGACCCCCGAGGAGCGCCTGCTCCGCGCGATCTTCGGTGAGAAGGCGCGCGAGGTGCGCGACACCTCGCTGAAGGTGCCGCACGGTGAGATCGGCAAGATCATCGGCGTCCGCGTCTTCGACCGCGAAGAGGGCGACGAGCTGCCGCCGGGCGTGAACCAGCTGGTCCGCGTCTACGTCGCGCAGAAGCGCAAGATCACCGATGGTGACAAGCTCGCCGGCCGTCACGGCAACAAGGGCGTCATCTCGAAGATCCTTCCGATCGAGGACATGCCGTTCCTGGAGGACGGCACCCCGGTCGACATCATCCTCAACCCGCTGGGTGTCCCGTCCCGAATGAACCCGGGACAGGTCCTGGAGATCCACCTCGGCTGGCTCGCCAGCCGCGGCTGGGACGTCTCCGGCCTCGGTGACGAGTGGGCCAAGCGCCTGCAGGCCATCGGCGCCGACCAGGTCGCCCCCGGCACCAACGTCGCCACGCCCGTCTTCGACGGTGCGCGCGAGGACGAGATCTCTGGTCTCTTCGAGGCCACGATCCCGAACCGCGACGGCAACCGGCTGGTCCAGCCCTCGGGCAAGGCCAACCTGTTCGACGGCCGCTCCGGTGAGCCGTTCCCCGAGCCGGTTTCGGTCGGCTACATGTACATCCTCAAGCTCCACCACCTCGTCGACGACAAGCTGCATGCTCGTTCGACGGGCCCGTACTCCATGATCACCCAGCAGCCGCTGGGTGGTAAGGCCCAGTTCGGTGGACAGCGCTTCGGCGAGATGGAGGTGTGGGCGCTCGAGGCTTATGGCGCCGCTTACGCCCTTCAGGAGCTGCTGACGATCAAGTCCGACGACGTGACCGGCCGCGTGAAGGTCTACGAGGCCATCGTCAAGGGCGAGAACATCCCCGAGCCTGGCATTCCCGAGTCCTTCAAGGTGCTCATCAAGGAAATGCAGTCGCTCTGCCTCAATGTGGAGGTGCTCTCCTCGGACGGCATGTCCATCGAGATGCGCGACACGGACGAGGACGTCTTCCGCGCGGCGGAGGAGCTCGGAATCGACCTGTCCCGGCGCGAGCCGAGCAGCGTCGAAGAGGTCTGACGGGTTGGCCGGCCGGATCCCTGTGATCCGGCCGGCTCTCCCCGGACCCGTTCAGACCATTGCTGAAGTGCCCCGTTTTCTCGCTCATGCGAGGGGGCTCGAACCCCCGAAAGAGGGATTGACGACAAGTGCTCGACGTCAACTTCTTCGACGAGCTGCGGATCGGCCTTGCCACCGCGGACGACATCCGGACCTGGTCGCACGGCGAAGTGAAGAAGCCGGAGACCATCAACTACCGCACGCTCAAGCCCGAAAAGGACGGACTCTTCTGCGAGAAGATCTTCGGTCCGACCCGGGACTGGGAGTGCTACTGCGGCAAGTACAAGCGTGTCCGCTTCAAGGGCATCATCTGTGAGCGTTGTGGCGTGGAGGTCACGCGCGCCAAGGTGCGTCGTGAGCGCATGGGTCACATCGAGCTTGCTGCTCCCGTCACTCACATCTGGTACTTCAAGGGCGTCCCGTCGCGCCTCGGCTACCTGCTTGATCTCGCGCCGAAGGACCTCGAAAAGGTCATCTACTTCGCCGCGTACATGATCACGTTCGTGGATGAGGAGCGCCGTACGCGTGACCTGCCGTCGCTGGAGGCTCACGTCTCCGTCGAGCGTCAGCAGACCGAGAACCGTCGCGACTCCGACCTGGAGGCCCGCGCCAAGAAGCTCGAGACCGACCTGGCCGAGCTCGAGGCCGAGGGTGCCAAGGCCGACGTGCGCCGCAAGGTGCGCGAGGGTGCCGAGCGTGAGATGAAGCAGCTGCGTGACCGTGCGCAGCGCGAGATCGACCGTCTCGACGAGGTGTGGAACCGCTTCAAGAACCTCAAGGTCCAGGACCTCGAGGGCGACGAGCTGCTCTACCGCGAGCTGCGTGACCGCTTCGGCACGTACTTCGACGGCTGCATGGGCGCCGCCGCGCTCCAGAAGCGCCTGGAGTCCTTCGACCTGAGCGAAGAGGCCGAGCGGCTTCGTGAGATCATCCGTACCGGCAAGGGCCAGAAGAAGACCCGTGCGCTCAAGCGCCTCAAGGTCGTCTCCGCGTTCCTGCAGACCAGCAACAAGCCCAAGGGCATGGTGCTCGACTGCGTGCCGGTCATTCCGCCGGACCTGCGTCCGATGGTGCAGCTGGACGGTGGCCGCTTCGCGACCTCCGACCTGAACGACCTGTACCGCCGTGTGATCAACCGCAATAACCGCCTCAAGCGTCTCCTTGACCTCGGGGCCCCCGAGATCATCGTGAACAACGAGAAGCGGATGCTGCAGGAGGCCGTCGACGCGCTGTTCGACAACGGCCGCCGTGGTCGCCCGGTCACCGGTCCGGGCAACCGCCCGCTGAAGTCCCTGAGCGACATGCTCAAGGGCAAGCAGGGTCGTTTCCGTCAGAACCTTCTCGGTAAGCGTGTGGACTACTCCGCGCGTTCCGTGATCGTTGTCGGTCCGCAGCTGAAGCTGCACCAGTGCGGTCTGCCGAAGGCGATGGCGCTGGAGCTCTTCAAGCCGTTCGTGATGAAGCGCCTGGTCGACCTGAACCACGCGCAGAACATCAAGTCGGCCAAGCGCATGGTCGAGCGCGGCCGCACCGTGGTGTACGACGTCCTCGAAGAGGTCATCGCCGAGCACCCGGTGCTGCTGAACCGTGCACCGACCCTGCACCGCCTCGGCATCCAGGCCTTCGAGCCGCAGCTGGTCGAGGGCAAGGCCATCCAGATCCACCCGCTCGTCTGCACCGCGTTCAACGCGGACTTCGACGGTGACCAGATGGCCGTGCACCTGCCGCTCTCCGCGGAGGCGCAGGCCGAGGCCCGCATCCTGATGCTGTCCTCGAACAACATCCTGAAGCCGGCCGACGGTCGTCCCGTCACCATGCCGACCCAGGACATGGTGCTGGGCCTGTTCTTCCTCACCACGGACGAGGAGGAGCGCAAGGTCATCGGCCAGGGCCGTTCCTTCGGTTCCACGGCCGAGGCGATCATGGCCTTCGACGCCGGCGAGCTGTCGCTCCAGACGCAGGTCGACATCCGCTTCCCGGTGGGCACCATCCCGCCGCGTGGCTGGGTGCCGCCGGTCGCCGAGGAAGGCGAACAGGAGTACCAGCAGGGCGACACGTTCCGGCTGCGTACGTCCCTGGGCCGCGCGCTCTTCAACGAGCTGCTGCCCGAGGACTACCCGTTCGTCGACTACTCGGTGGGCAAGAAGCAGCTCTCCGAGATCGTCAACGACCTGGCCGAGCGCTACCCCAAGGTCATCGTGGCGGCGACGCTCGACAACCTGAAGGCGGCCGGTTTCCACTGGGCGACCCGCTCGGGTGTCACCGTGGCCATCTCCGACGTCGTCGTGCCCGAGGCCAAGAAGGCCATCGTCGCGGGTTACGAGGCTCAGGACGAGAAGGTCCAGAAGCAGTACGAGCGCGGTCTGATCACCAAGGACGAGCGCACGCAGGAACTCATCGCGATCTGGACCAAGGCGACCAACGAGGTTGCCGAGGCGATGAACGCGAACTTCCCGCGGACGAACCCCATCTTCATGATGGTTGACTCGGGTGCCCGAGGAAACATGATGCAGATGCGTCAGATCGCCGGTATGCGTGGTCTGGTGTCCAACGCCAAGAACGAGACCATCCCGCGTCCGATCAAGGCGTCCTTCCGTGAGGGCCTCACCGTTCTGGAGTACTTCATCTCCACGCACGGTGCCCGTAAGGGTCTGGCGGACACCGCCCTGCGTACCGCCGACTCGGGTTACCTGACCCGTCGTCTGGTGGACGTCTCGCAGGACGTGATCATCCGCGAGGAGGACTGCGGCACCGACCGTGGCCTCAAGCTGAAGATCGCCGTCAAGGGTGCGGACGGTGTGCTCCGCAAGACGGAGGACGTCGAGACCTCGGTCTACGCCCGCATGCTCGCCGAGGACGTCGTCGTCGACGGCAAGGTCATCGCGCCTGCCAATGTCGACCTCGGTGACGTCCTGATCGACGCCCTTGTGGGCGCCGGCGTCGAGGAGGTCAAGACCCGTTCGGTCCTGACCTGTGAGTCCGCGGTCGGTACCTGTGCCTTCTGCTACGGACGCTCGCTCGCCACCGGCAAGCTGGTCGACATCGGTGAGGCGGTCGGCATCATCGCCGCCCAGTCCATCGGTGAGCCCGGTACCCAGCTGACGATGCGTACCTTCCACACCGGTGGTGTGGCCGGTGACGACATCACCCAGGGTCTGCCCCGTGTCGTCGAGCTCTTCGAGGCCCGTCAGCCCAAGGGTGTCGCCCCGATCTCGGAGGCGGCCGGCCGTATCCGTATCGAGGAGACCGAGAAGACCAAGAAGATCGTCGTCACCCCGGACGACGGCAGCGACGAGACGCCGTTCCCGATCTCGAAGCGTGCCCGTCTGCTCGTGGGCGAGGGCGACCACGTCGAGGTGGGCCAGAAGCTCACCGTGGGTGCCACCAACCCGCACGACGTGCTGCGCATCCTCGGTCAGCGCGCGGTCCAGGTCCACCTGGTCGGCGAAGTCCAGAAGGTGTACAACTCGCAGGGCGTGTCGATCCACGACAAGCACATCGAGATCATCATCCGGCAGATGCTGCGCCGCGTGACGATCATCGAGTCCGGCGACGCGGAGCTGCTGCCGGGCGAGCTGGTCGAGCGGTCGAAGTTCGAGACCGAGAACCGTCGTGTGGTCACCGAGGGCGGTCACCCCGCCTCCGGCCGTCCGCAGCTGATGGGTATCACCAAGGCCTCGCTCGCCACCGAGTCGTGGCTCTCGGCGGCGTCCTTCCAGGAGACGACCAGGGTTCTGACCGACGCGGCGATCAACGCCAAGTCGGACTCCCTGATCGGCCTCAAGGAGAACGTCATCATCGGTAAGCTCATCCCGGCCGGTACGGGTCTGGCCCGCTACCGCAACATCCGGGTCGAGCCGACCGAGGAGGCCAAGGCCGCGATGTACTCGGCCGTCGGCTACGACGACATCGACTACTCGCCGTTCGGCACGGGCTCCGGCCAGGCCGTTCCGCTGGAGGACTACGACTACGGTCCGTACAACCAGTAAGCGAGTCGTTCGAAGGTCTGAACGACTGAAGGGCGGCCACCCCGTTGCGTACGGGGTGGCCGCCCTTCGGCGTGCGTGGGGTCGGCGTCCGGGCTGCAGACAGGGCCGCAGGCGGTTCAGCCGGGTCGGGTGGTCGGGGTGGCTGGAGAGCAGCCGGGCCGGGGTGCCCGGCTCGGCGGGTACGGCACCCCGCGCCGTCGGCCGGGCGGGCTGCGGCCCGGAATGCCGCGACTCGCCGGACGGCGGCGGGGCAGTGTGTCCTGTCCCGCCGGTTCCGTGCACGGTCCCGCCCGGGCGTCCAGCGGCAGCTGTGGCGTCGCGGGGTCCTGCTGAGGCCCCCGGGAAGCCGCTGGTTCAGAACGTCGCTCAGCGCCCGCAGGGCGAGCTTCTTCGGCCCCTCCCGCTCGTAGCTCTCCGTCGCTGCCGGGCAACTGGCCGACCGGGTCCATCTGGGTCTCGATCATGCGCAGTTGGTTCTCGCGCATGCTGTTCGGGGCGAGCCGTGAGTTTTTGGGTGGTCAGTGAGGGGGAGTGCCCCTCGGCGCGCCCCGCCGGCCGGTGGGACGAGAGGCTGATGAAAGTGACCGGGGCATGTGCGAGGAACGACTGGTTTGCACCAGGTGGTGAACGGGACGCAACGCTCTGTCCTGCGTGTCCCGGCGGACAGCATTTGTTTTGACCCAAGTCGATGAGGTAGGTACGCTCAGACCTTGTGCCTGGGGTGTGCCTGGGCTCGTGTGCGTGTCCTCAACCGCACGGCGAGCCCGTCAGTGGCCACCGCGATCTGTGCCCCTTCTGTCCTCGGGCGGGAGTCCGCAGCATTCGACACACCCGACCGCGTGGGTCGGTGACGTTCCAGGTTAGTTTCACGAACGGCACACAGAAACCGGAGAAGTAGTGCCTACGATCCAGCAGCTGGTCCGGAAGGGCCGGCAGGACAAGGTCGAGAAGAACAAGACGCCCGCGCTTGAGGGTTCGCCCCAGCGCCGTGGCGTCTGCACGCGTGTGTTCACGACCACCCCGAAGAAGCCGAACTCGGCCCTCCGTAAGGTCGCGCGTGTGCGTCTGACCTCCGGTATCGAGGTCACGGCCTACATCCCGGGTGAGGGACACAACCTGCAGGAGCACTCCATCGTGCTCGTGCGTGGTGGCCGTGTGAAGGACCTGCCGGGTGTTCGTTACAAGATCATCCGCGGCTCCCTTGACACCCAGGGCGTCAAGAACCGCAAGCAGGCCCGCAGCCGCTACGGCGCCAAGAAGGAGAAGTAAGAATGCCTCGTAAGGGCCCCGCCCCGAAGCGCCCGGTCATCATCGACCCGGTCTACGGTTCTCCTCTTGTCACCTCGCTGATCAACAAGATCCTGCTCAACGGCAAGCGTTCCACTGCCGAGCGGATCGTGTACGGCGCCATGGAAGGCCTCCGCGAGAAGACCGGCAACGACCCGGTCATCACGCTGAAGCGCGCGCTTGAGAACGTCAAGCCCTCGCTCGAGGTCAAGTCCCGCCGTGTCGGTGGCGCCACCTACCAGGTGCCGATCGAGGTCAAGCCCGGTCGCGCCGCCACCCTCGCCCTGCGCTGGGTCGTGGGTTACTCCCGCGCCCGCCGCGAGAAGACGATGACCGAGCGCCTCATGAACGAGCTGCTCGACGCCTCCAACGGTCTTGGCGCTGCTGTCAAGAAGCGTGAGGACACCCACAAGATGGCCGAGTCCAACAAGGCCTTCGCGCACTACCGCTGGTAGTCGCTACCCACATCGAGACCGAGAGAAGATTGAGCCTTATGGCCACCACTTCGCTTGACCTGGCCAAGGTCCGCAACATTGGGATCATGGCCCACATCGACGCGGGCAAGACGACCACCACTGAGCGGATCCTCTTCTACACCGGTGTTTCTTACAAGATCGGTGAAGTCCACGACGGCGCAGCCACGATGGACTGGATGGAGCAGGAGCAGGAGCGCGGCATCACGATCACGTCCGCCGCGACGACCTGCCACTGGCCGCTCAATGATGTTGACCACACCATCAACATCATCGACACCCCGGGTCACGTCGACTTCACCGTCGAGGTGGAGCGTTCGCTCCGCGTCCTCGACGGCGCTGTCACCGTGTTCGACGGTGTGGCGGGCGTCGAGCCGCAGTCCGAGACTGTCTGGCGTCAGGCGGACCGCTACGGCGTGCCGCGTATCTGCTTCGTCAACAAGCTCGACCGTACGGGTGCCGAGTTCCACCGCTGCGTCGACATGATCGTCGACCGCCTCGGTGCGGTCCCGCTCGTCATGCAGCTCCCCATCGGCGCCGAGGCCGACTTCAAGGGCGTCGTCGACCTCGTGTCGATGAAGGCCTTTGTGTGGCCGGAAGAGGCCGCCAAGGGCGAGATGTACGACACCGTCGACATCCCGGACACCCACATCGAGGCAGCTCAGGAGTGGCGCGGCAAGCTGCTCGAGGCCGTCTCCGAGAACGACGACCAGATGATGGAGCTGTACCTGGAGGGCGTCGAGCCCACCGAGGAGCAGCTGCACGAGGCGATCCGCCGCATCACCCTCGCGTCGAAGGGCAGCGCCGACTCCGTCACGGTCACCCCGGTGTTCTGTGGCACGGCGTTCAAGAACAAGGGCGTCCAGCCCCTGCTCGACGCGGTCGTCCGCTACCTGCCTTCCCCCCTGGACGTCGAGGCCATCGAAGGCCACGACGTCAAGGACCCCGAGGTCGTCATCAAGCGCAAGCCCTCGGACGACGAGCCGTTCTCCGGCCTGGCGTTCAAGATCGCTAGCGACCCGCACCTCGGCAAGCTCACCTTCGTCCGGATCTACTCCGGTCGCCTCGAGGCCGGCACCGCGGTGCTGAACTCGGTCAAGGGCAAGAAGGAGCGCATCGGCAAGATCTACCGCATGCACGCGAACAAGCGTGAGGAGATCGCGTCGGTGGGCGCCGGCGACATCATCGCCGTCATGGGCCTGAAGCAGACCACCACCGGTGAGACGCTGTGTGACGACAAGAACCCGGTCATCCTGGAGTCCATGGACTTCCCGGCGCCGGTCATTCAGGTCGCCATCGAGCCCAAGTCCAAGGGTGACCAGGAGAAGCTGGGTGTTGCCATCCAGCGCCTCTCCGAGGAGGACCCGTCCTTCCAGGTGCACTCCGACGAGGAGACCGGCCAGACCATCATCGGTGGTATGGGCGAGCTTCACCTCGAGGTGCTCGTCGACCGCATGAAGCGCGAGTTCCGCGTCGAGGCGAACGTCGGCAAGCCGCAGGTCGCGTACCGCGAGACGATCCGCAAGGCCGTCGAGCGCATCGACTACACGCACAAGAAGCAGACTGGTGGTACCGGCCAGTTCGCGAAGGTGCAGATCGCCCTTGAGCCCATCGAGGGTGGCGACGCGTCCTACGAGTTCGTCAACAAGGTCACCGGTGGCCGCATCCCCCGTGAGTACATCCCCTCGGTGGACGCGGGTGCCCAGGAAGCCATGCAGTTCGGCATCCTGGCCGGTTACGAGATGGTCGGCGTCCGCGTCACCCTTCTCGACGGTGGTTACCACGAGGTCGACTCCTCGGAGCTCGCCTTCAAGATCGCCGGTTCGCAGGCGTTCAAGGAGGGTGCCCGCAAGGCGTCCCCCGTGCTCCTCGAGCCGATGATGGCCGTCGAGGTCACCACGCCCGAGGACTACATGGGCGATGTCATCGGCGACCTCAACTCCCGCCGTGGCCAGATCCAGGCCATGGAGGAGCGCAGCGGCGCTCGCGTCGTGAAGGGCCTCGTGCCCCTCTCGGAGATGTTCGGCTACGTCGGAGACCTCCGCAGCAAGACCTCGGGTCGCGCAAGCTACTCGATGCAGTTCGACTCCTACGCCGAGGTTCCGCGGAACGTCGCCGAGGAGATCATCGCGAAGGCCAAGGGCGAGTAACTCTCCCGAGTACACGCTTTAGGCTTGTCACCGGAGCCCGGTGGGGCATTCGACGCGACGCGGGAGCGGCGCGGCGAATGCCCCACCGGGACCCGGCATCCCAGCAAAGATCACCTGGCGCCGATGAAGCAAGGCGTACAGAACCACTCCGCAGGAGGACCCAGTGGCGAAGGCAAAGTTCGAGCGGACTAAGCCGCACGTCAACATCGGCACCATCGGTCACATCGACCACGGTAAGACGACCCTCACGGCCGCCATTACCAAGGTGCTGCACGACGCGTACCCGGACCTGAACGAGGCCTCGGCCTTCGACCAGATCGACAAGGCTCCTGAGGAGCGCCAGCGCGGTATCACGATCTCGATCGCGCACGTCGAGTACCAGACGGAGTCGCGTCACTACGCGCACGTCGACTGCCCGGGTCACGCGGACTACATCAAGAACATGATCACGGGTGCCGCGCAGATGGACGGCGCCATCCTCGTGGTCGCCGCCACCGACGGCCCGATGCCGCAGACCAAGGAGCACGTGCTCCTGGCCCGCCAGGTCGGCGTTCCGTACATCGTCGTCGCGCTGAACAAGGCCGACATGGTGGACGACGAGGAGATCCTGGAGCTCGTCGAGCTCGAGGTCCGTGAGCTCCTCTCCGAGTACGAGTTCCCGGGCGACGACCTGCCGGTCGTCAAGGTCTCGGCGCTCAAGGCTCTTGAGGGCGACAAGGAGTGGGGCCAGACTGTCCTCGACCTGATGAAGGCCGTCGACGAGTCGATCCCGCAGCCCGAGCGTGACGTCGAGAAGCCGTTCCTGATGCCGATCGAGGACGTCTTCACGATCACCGGTCGTGGCACCGTCGTCACCGGTCGTATCGAGCGTGGCGTCCTCAAGGTCAACGAGACCGTTGACATCGTGGGCATCAAGCAGGAGAAGACCACCACCACGGTCACCGGCATCGAGATGTTCCGCAAGCTGCTCGACGAGGGCCAGGCCGGTGAGAACGTCGGTCTGCTTCTTCGTGGCATCAAGCGCGAGGACGTCGAGCGCGGCCAGGTCATCATCAAGCCGGGTTCGGTCACGCCGCACACCGAGTTCCAGGCGCAGTCCTACATCCTGTCGAAGGACGAGGGTGGCCGTCACACCCCGTTCTTCAACAACTACCGCCCGCAGTTCTACTTCCGTACCACGGACGTAACGGGCGTTGTGACCCTTCCCGAGGGCACCGAGATGGTCATGCCGGGCGACAACACCCTCATGAACGTCACGCTGATCCAGCCGGTCGCCATGGAAGAGGGCCTGAAGTTCGCCATCCGTGAGGGTGGCCGGACCGTGGGCGCCGGCCAGGTCACCAAGATCGTCAAGTAATTACCTGACTGTCTGACCTGGTAGCTCCGCACAGAGCACCAAGAAGGGCCTCGGCCCGCCGCGCAAGCGGTGGACCGGGGCCCTTCGCCATGTCCCGGTGCGGCGTCACGGGCGCCAGAACCAGGGGCGGGCATCCGGCCCCAGCCCCACCACCGCCGGGCGCCCCCTGCCCCCCGCGTACAGCGCGGGACCGTCGAGCGCCACCGGTCCCCGGGTGCGTACGGACAGCCCCGCGCCGGTACGGAGCTGGATCCGGCCCTTCTCGGTGCGGCCCAGCAGCACCTGCCCGAACGGCGAACCGGCCACGGTCACCGGCCCGTACCCGTCGAAGTCGGTGCGTTCCTCCGCCGCCCCCGCGCGTACGACCGTCAGTGCGGCCCGCGCCGCCGCCCGGTACAGCAGCTCCACGGACCCGTCCGCGACGACCTGCGCGGCCGGCCCGTCGCCCGGCACCGGCGCCCCGTCGATCTGCGGATGGGCGGTCAGTTCGGCGCCGGGTGTCTCCTGCGTCCAGTGGTGGACCGTGTGATGCCCGGCGGCGAACACATGGACCAGGCCCTGTCCGTCCACCACGGCGCTCAGTCCGTCCTGGACCTCGCCGCCGCCCGTGTCCCGCCAGCCGCTCCACCGCCCGGACCGTTCCCGCACCCGCGTGCTCACGCCGTTGTCCGCGTTCCGTACGAAGAGATGGACCCGCCCGTCGGGCGCCGTCACCGCCACCGGGACGCCGATCCTGCGGCCGCGGTCCTGGTCCCGCTCCGGGTTGCCCAGCCCCCGCCAGGCGCGGAAGGTGCCGTCCGGGGAGCTCTGTTCGAGGAGCACGATCTCCCGCTCGTCGGCCGCCCCGTGCCCGCCGAGCGCCGCGAAGCGCAGCCCGAACAGCAGCTGCCTGCCGTCCGCCGTCGTCGCCCCGCCGAGCACCGGTGCCAGCGGTCCGCCGCCGAGATCGTCGGGATCGTCCCAGACCCCGCTGCCGGGTGCGCTCTCGCGCCACCGCACCGCCCGCAGTCCGAGGACTCCGTACGCGGTGAGCCGCCCGTCCGTTCCGGCGGCGAGGGTGGGGCGGGGGCCCGGGTAGCGGTAATGGGTGGAGCGGACCCAGCCCTTGCGGTTGGTCAGCGGCCTGTCGCCGCCCACGTTGTAGTCCCCGCAGCCCGCCACGTTCCCGCACCGCCAGTCGGCCTCGCCCCCGTACGGGACGAGATGCGCCGCCTTCTCCTTCAGCACGCGGTACGGCAGGTTCTTCGGCCAGTGCCGGTTGTAGTAGCCGCGGTACGCCGTGGTGACGAACCGCGGCACGGGCCCACCGACCCCGGTGGCGCGGGCCACCCACCGGATCAGCGCCGCCCAGGTGAACGAGGCGGTCGCGGTGTGGTCGGGGTGGTCGGAGTAGCCGGGCTGCTCGCTGTCCCGGCGGCGGACGGCCTCGGTGCTGTGCTGGATGTCCGGGTCCGGATCCATGGTGTGGACGAGGGTCGGCCGGTAGTGGTCGAGGAGCCCGACGAGGGCGTTGATCATACTGTCGTACGTGTACGAGCCCGCCCGCTTCAGCGGTGAGCCCTCGGCGACGACGGTGGGCAGGCCGAGCTCCCGGTCGTTCCAGAGGCTTGGCAGCCCCAGGCGGCCGAGGCCGGTGTGCATCGCCGTATTGAGGAAGATCAGCTCGACCCGGCGCCCGCCGTGCGTCAGCGTGTTGATCTCGGCCCGGAGCCCGTCCGCCGGCGCGATGACGGACTTCTGCCAGGCGGTGAACATCGGCAGCCCGAGCTGGATCGCGTACGACTGGCGCAGCCCCTGGTGCCGGGCGGAGGAGTACGCCGCCTTGTCGGCGGCGGGCAGCGGCGCGCCGGGAATCCGGTTGATGCCGACGGCCTCACCGGCGGTGAGGTACACACAGACCACCGGGGTCCCGGCGTCCAGAGCCTGCTGGGTGTCCGGGTTCATGAAGTACAGGTCGTCGTCCGGGTGGGCGAGGATCTGCATCAGCAGGGACTGCCGGGCGTCGCCGATCACCATTCCGGGCGTCGGATCCGCCATGGTGTCACTGCGCCGGGGGGCCGGTACGGAACAGGCGCCGACGCCCATCAGGGCGGCTGCGGCGGCGGCCGCCACGACGCTGCGCCGCCGCACCCCGGCACGGCCCGGTTCCAGGCCGAATCGATCCCTCACGCCCCGTGCTCCGTCCGCTCACTCCGTCGAAGCAGCCGGTCAGTGCCGCTTCCCGCGGCAGATTAGACGGGGATCGGAACGGTCGCGTTGCTTGTCGCGGCTACACGCCGGTCGGTCTTAAAGACATCGATCGGGTCCTCGCGCTCCAGGGTGAACCCGTGGCGCTCGTACAGCCGACGGGCGGCGCTGCCCTGGACGACGTCCAGGCGAACGTCCACCCCTTCGGCGTCGGCGCGTTCCAGCAGGCCGCGCAGGACGGCGGTGCCGATCCCGGCACGCCCCAGCGGTCCACGAGAGCGTCGACGATCAACAGTCCCCGCCCTGACGGCCTCCCCCGCGACAGGGGGTGGGCTCCCGACGCCCTGCGACTCCGCTTGCGGCGTTGTTGTCGGTCACCGACGCTCCGCGTCGACTCCGTCCTCCGCCTTGCCATCGAAGCCGCATGACGCCGCTCGCTGATCCACTCCCTGTCGCGGGGGAGGCCGTGACTCGCTGTCGAGGCGTGAATCGCTGAGGGCCGGTCGGCCGGTCCGGTCAGTGCAGGGTCGGCACGGCCCCGCCGTCGGCGCGCGTGAGCGTGACCCCGGTGAGCCCCCGCAGTCGGCGCTCCGCGACCCCCTCGACCAGTGCGCGGTCCGGAGGGACCGGACCGAGACCGATCGCGTAGCGGACCGGGTCCGTGCCGAAGGGGCGGGGCCAGGCGTGGCACTCGGGGGCCATGTGCGACAGGTCGCCGAGCAGGGCGCGCATCCGGCCGCGCACCTGGTCCTCGTCCGGTCCCGGGCGTACGGCCACGACCGCCCAGGCCGCGTGGCGGCGGTGCAGCGGGGGCGGCGACAGCAGCCCGGGGGAGCCCGTCTCCAGCAGCTCCCAGGCGCGGAACAGCTCCTGGGTGAGCAGGTCGCGCATGCCTGGCGTGACCTGATCGGTGCAGGGGCGTACGGGCTCCGACGGAGTCGTGACCGTGACCGGCAGTTCCGGTGCCTGCGGTCCCGCCGTACCCACCGGCACGCGCCAGTCCCAGGCCGCCCAGGTCGCGAAGAAGTGCCGCAGCAGCCCGTCGGGCGACAGGTCATCCGCCCCGCGGACCGTACGGGCCGCCAGGACGGACCACGCCAGGCCGGGGAGTCCGCCGAACGGCGCCGAGTCCAGGCCGCGTGCCTTCGCCCACGCCTTGACCTCTCGGGCCAGTCGCGCGAAAGCCTCCTGCCGGTCGCCCGCCAGGGTGAGCACCGCCTCCGCGTCGCTCACCGCGCTGAGCGTGACCGCCGCCGCCTCGCCCAACTCCGCTCGGCGCTCGACCGCATCCGCCGGGTCCATCGGACCGGTGGGGACCACGACCAGGTCCACGCGCAGGCCGTCGACGTCCGTCCGCAGACCGGGGACCCGGGCTCCGGTCACCTCCCGGACGTCCGCCGCCTCCGGCAACGCCGCCGCCAACCGAGCTCGTACAACGGTCGGTTCGGCATTGCCCGGCAGCGCCGCCACCAGATCCAGATCCGCGCCGGGCAGGGCGCAGCCCATGCGCCGGGAGCCGACGACATGGACGACCCCGCCGGCCAGTGCCTCGCGGACGCGGCGTACGACACCGGTGGCGTCCGCGACCGGGCGGGCGCCGCCCGAGGCCGGGCCGGGGTTCCCGTGGCCGGGCGCGGGGGGCTCGTCCGCCGGCTGTGCGTCCGGTACCCAGCGCACCTCGCCCGTTCCCAGCGCCACCGTCGCCCGTACCCGCATCGGCTCGTCGCCGCGGCGCGTCAGCAGCGCCAGCTCCCCGACCCGGACCGGCATCGGATCGAGCCGCGCACCGCATTCGGCGGCCAGGGCGTGCGGGTCCGTGGTCCGGCCCAGGCTGAGGTGCGGGGTGAAGCCCCCGTGGTGGCCACGGCAGGTGGGGAACCGCCGTACCAGCTCCTCCCACAGGCCGGCCCACGGTTCCTCGCCCCCGGCCGCCGGGTCCAGCCACACCGTGGCCCCCTCGCGGTGCCCGAACCACTGCACACCCGCCAGCCGCGCGTCGAAGGGCGCACACGCGGCGGCAGCGGCGGCGAGCAGCGGCGCCGCCTGCTCGAAGGTGTACTCGGGGACGAAGCCGAAGAGCAGATTGACGTGTGGCGGCCAGCGGCGGATCTGCGGGTCGTGGTCCCGCCGGATCGCCTGCAGCGGCGGCCAGAGCTCCTGCGGCGGAATCCATGCCAGTGCCGTACGGGCCGTGGGCTGTACGTCCAGGGCCTCGGCGCTCTCCGCGTCCACCGGGGCCAGTTCGGTCAGCACGCCGTAGTGGTCGGAGATGTACAGGCCCTCGGTCGTGGGGACGTCGCCGCGGAGTTCGGCGCGCCGCACCCGCAGCCCCTCCGCGCGCAGCAGCACCCGGTCCAGCCGGGACGCCCGCCCGGTCGGTGAGGAGACCGCGGCCAGCGGATTGACGCGCGGGTCGAACGTCGGCGTCGCATCGCCCGGACCGTGCACCTCGCTCCACGCGTCGCGCATCCCGAGCGTCGTGCCCGGCGCGTCGGTGCCGTCGTTGAAGTCGCCCATGAGGACGAGGTCGCCATCCAGGGATGCCAGTCCCTCGGCGATCCGGACCAGTTCGTCGTCCCGCCGCTGTGTGCCATTCTCTGAGCGGTCGCTGCTCAGGTGGGTTGCGGCGACCGTGACCGGCCCGGCGCCGGTCTCCGCGACGAGGGCCGTCACCGCTTTGTGCGGGCCGAGCTCGTGGTGACCGGCCTCCCGCACGGGCAGCTTGCTCAGCAGCACCAGACCGCACTCGTCGACGTCCCGCGCCTCCGTCCCCAGGGTGTATGCCTCACGCACCCACGGCTCCCGCAGCAGCAGTGTGAGCAGCTGTGGCTCGACCTCCTGGAGCGCGACGACATCGGCGCCGGCCTCGCGGAGCGCGGCGATCAGCAGCGGTCTGCGCGCGGCCGTGTCGATGCGGTCGGCGTCGTAGCGGTCCCACAGGGTGTTCCAGGTCAGTACGCGCAGCCGTCCCGCAGGCCCGGTACCCCGGGGCGTCCGCGCCGGGACCCAGTCGGCGCCGTCCCAGGCGTACGGCGTGCGGGCGGTGAAGAACGGTGCCCGCAGCCGGCGTGCCTCCCGCACCCGCCCGGCGTCCGTGTCGTCCATCCGGTCGACGCCCGTGGTCCGGTCCCAGACGACCTCGCCGTCGGCCTCGAAGAACTGCACCCGGTGCCAGGGGATGTCGCCGCCCGGCACGAACACGGGCAGCGGGACCCGCTTGGGCGGGGCGCCGCGCTGGTTGACGCCGACGACGAAGCGGGCGGGGTCGAAGCGCGCGTCCCAGCGCACCCGGTGGTAGATCTCCTCGCTGGTGCGCACGGCTATGCCTCCACCTCGATCGTCCCACTCGCCCCGATGTACCAGGTGCGGTGCGCCTGGCCCGGGTAGGGCGGGCCGAAGCGGTGCAGCTGGGCGGCGAGAACACCGGACGGCGCCGGGTGCTCGCGTGCGGCGTTGCGTCGGGTCGGCACGTCCTCGTCGACGAGCACCACGGCGTGGGTGACGAGTGCGTACCGGTCCGTACATGGCCGGGCGTGACCCACCTCCGTTACCTGCCGCCCGATGTCGTCGGCAGCGAATCCCTCGACGGTCCGGACGAAGTCACCCTGGCGTCCCTTTCTCCCGACGCCCCGTCGGCGCGTCGCCGGGTGCCGGGTGAGGCGCGGTTTGACACGCAACACCCGCGGGGTAATCTCTTCGGCCGGATTGGCCAGGCTCCCGCCGCGTATGGCACACTGACCAGGTTGCTCGGTTGAGTGTCAATGCTGCGCGCCTCCCGCCGGGAGGACCGGAAGCGAGTCCCACAGTACTCGTCGGCCCCATGTGGGCCGGACGTACGGGAATCTTTCGGGAAGCGTAAGTGGGGCGCCGACCAGGCACCCGGTGGGTGTTCCACCCCCGACGCTCTTGATTGAGCACAGCGCGGTCCACGGCCCGCACCCCCTTGGTTGGGAAATCCTTCGGGAGATCTGCGTAGAGGGGATGCGACACGCCCGACCGCGTGGGTCGGAGGGGGAGTTACGAGAACCCCCGGGTTCCAGAGCGTTACGAGAGACAGGACTACTAGTAGCCATGGCGGGACAGAAGATCCGCATCCGGCTCAAGGCCTACGACCACGAGGTCATCGACTCCTCGGCGAAGAAGATCGTCGAGACGGTGACCCGCACTGGTGCGTCGGTCGCGGGCCCGGTGCCGCTGCCCACTGAGAAGAACGTGTACTGCGTCATCAAGTCGCCGCACAAGTACAAGGACTCGCGCGAGCACTTCGAGATGCGCACGCACAAGCGCCTCATCGACATCCTCGACCCCACGCCGAAGACGGTTGACTCGCTGATGCGTCTCGACCTGCCGGCCGGCGTCGACATCGAGATCAAGCTCTGAGGTGACGCGCGAGATGGCTAAGAACATTAAGGGCGTCCTGGGCGAGAAGCTCGGCATGACCCAGGTCTGGGACGAGAACAACCGGGTCGTCCCGGTGACCGTCGTCAAGGCCGGGCCCTGCGTCGTCACCCAGGTCCGCACCAACGACAGCGACGGCTACGAGTCGGTCCAGATCGCCTTCGGCGAGATCGACCCGCGCAAGGTGAACAAGCCCCTCAAGGGCCACTTCGCCAAGGCCGACGTGACCCCGCGCCGCCACCTGGTGGAGCTCCGCACCCCTGACGCCAGCGAGTACACGCTGGGCCAGGAGGTCACTGCCGCAGTGTTCGAGTCCGGCGTCAAGGTTGACGTCACGGGCAAGAGCAAGGGCAAGGGCTTCGCCGGTGTGATGAAGCGTCACAACTTCAAGGGTGGCAAGGCGTCCCACGGTGCCCACCGTGTGCACCGTATGCCCGGCTCCATCGGTGGCTGTGCCACCCCCGGCCGTGTCTTCAAGGGCATGCGCATGGCGGGTCGCATGGGCAACGAGCGTGTCACCACCCAGAACCTGACCATCCACGCGGTTGACGCGGAGAAGGGTCTGCTCCTCATCAAGGGCGCAGTCCCCGGTCCGAACGGCGGCCTCGTCCTGGTCCGTACCGCGGCCAAGGGGGCTTGAGGTAATGAGCACCATTGACATCCTTTCGCCGGCAGGCGACAAGGCCGGTACCGTCGAGCTCCCCGCGGAGATCTTCGACGCGAAGACCAGCGTTCCGCTGATCCACCAGGTCGTTGTCGCTCAGCTGGCTGCTGCCCGTCAGGGCACGCACAAGACCAAGCGTCGCGGCGAAGTCCGTGGTGGTGGCCGCAAGCCGTACCGCCAGAAGGGCACCGGCCGCGCCCGCCAGGGTTCGACCCGCGCACCGCAGTTCGTCGGCGGTGGCGTCGTCCACGGCCCGCAGCCGCGTGACTACTCGCAGCGCACCCCGAAGAAGATGAAGGCCGCCGCCCTGCGCGGTGCCCTCTCCGACCGGGCACGCCACTCCCGTATCCACGTCGTCACCGGCGTGGTCGACGGTGCAGTCTCCACGAAGGCCGCGAAGACGCTGCTCGGCAAGATCTCGGAGCGCAAGAACCTGCTCCTGATCGTCGACCGCGCCGACGAGGCCGCGTGGCTGTCCGCCCGCAACCTGCCCCAGGTGCACATCCTGGAGCCGGGCCAGCTCAACACGTACGACGTGATCGTCTCCGACGACGTGGTCTTCACCCAGGCCGCTTTCGAGTCCTTCGTGTCTGGCCCCAAGGCCGATGAGACCGAAGGGAGCGACGCCTGATGAGCGAGGCGACCGTAACCAGCAAGACCTTCACGGACCCGCGCGACGTTCTCGTCAAGCCGGTCGTTTCCGAGAAGAGCTACGCGCTGCTCGACGAGAACAAGTACACGTTCATCGTCGCGCCCGGCTCCAACAAGACCCAGATCAAGCAGGCCGTGGAAGCGGTCTTCTCGGTCAAGGTCACCGGGGTCAACACGATCAACCGGCAGGGTAAGCGCAAGCGCACCAAGACCGGTTTCGGCAAGCGCGCTGACACCAAGCGCGCCATCGTGACCCTCGCCGAGGGCGACCGTATCGACATCTTCGGCGGCCCGACCTCCTGACGGAGGTCGAGTCGTCCGGAATCGGACGAGGACTGAGAAATGGGTATCCGCAAGTACAAGCCGACGACCCCGGGCCGTCGTGGCTCCAGCGTCGCCGACTTTGTCGAGATCACGCGGTCCACGCCGGAGAAGTCGCTGGTCCGCCCCCTGCACAGCAAGGGCGGCCGTAACAACGCCGGTCGTGTGACCGTTCGCCACCAGGGCGGTGGCCACAAGCGCGCCTACCGAGTGATCGACTTCCGTCGTCACGACAAGGACGGCGTGCCGGCCAAGGTCGCGCACATCGAGTACGACCCGAACCGCACCGCGCGCATCGCGCTCCTGCACTACGCGGACGGCGAGAAGCGCTACATCATCGCGCCGCGTGGACTGACGCAGGGCGACCGGGTCGAGAACGGCCCGACGGCCGACATCAAGCCCGGTAACAACCTGGCGCTGCGCAACATCCCGGTCGGTACGACCATCCACGCCATCGAGCTGCGGCCCGGCGGCGGCGCGAAGTTCGCCCGTTCCGCGGGTGCCTCCGTGCAGCTGCTGGCGAAGGAGGGCACCATGGCCCACCTTCGTATGCCGTCGGGTGAGATCCGCCTGGTCGACGCCCGCTGCCGCGCCACGATCGGCGAGGTCGGCAACGCCGAGCAGTCGAACATCAACTGGGGCAAGGCCGGCCGTATGCGCTGGAAGGGCGTTCGCCCGACCGTCCGCGGTGTCGCGATGAACCCGGTTGACCACCCGCACGGTGGTGGTGAGGGCAAGACCTCCGGTGGTCGCCACCCGGTCTCGCCGTGGGGTCAGAAGGAGGGTCGTACTCGCTCGCCGAAGAAGGCATCGAGCAAGTACATCGTCCGCCGCCGCAAGACGAACAAGAAGCGCTAGGAGCGGGTTTAGATGCCGCGCAGTCTCAAGAAGGGGCCCTTCGTCGACGGCCACCTCATCAAGAAGGTGGACGTACAGAACGAGGCAGGCACCAAGAACGTCATCAAGACCTGGTCCCGTCGCTCGATGATCGTCCCGGCCATGCTGGGTCACACCATCGCGGTGCACAACGGCAAGATTCACGTCCCGGTGTTCGTCACCGAGTCGATGGTCGGCCACAAGCTCGGCGAGTTCTCGCCGACTCGCACCTTCCGCGGCCACGTCAAGGACGACCGGAAGTCGAAGCGCCGCTAGCGCGGGGTGACTGACTATGACTTACACCGAAGGGACAACCATGGAAGCCAGGGCCCAGGCGCGGTACATCCGCGTCACGCCCATGAAGGCCCGCCGCGTGGTGGACCTCATCCGTGGCATGGATGCCACGGAGGCTCAGGCGGTCCTGCGTTTCGCCCCGCAGGCCGCGAGCGTGCCGGTTGGCAAGGTGCTGGACAGCGCCATTGCCAACGCTGCACACAACTACGACCACACCGACGCCTCTTCGCTGGTCATCAGCGAGGCGTACGTGGACGAGGGCCCGACCCTGAAGCGGTTCCGTCCGCGTGCTCAGGGCCGTGCCTACCGGATCCGTAAGCGGACCAGCCACATCACCGTGGTCGTCAGCAGCAAGGAAGGAACCCGGTAATGGGCCAGAAGGTAAACCCGCACGGGTTCCGGCTCGGCATCACCACGGACTTCAAGTCCCGTTGGTACGCCGACAAGCTGTACAAGGACTACGTCAAGGAAGACGTCGCCATTCGTCGCATGATGACGAAGGGCATGGAGCGGGCCGGTATCTCGAAGGTTGAGATCGAGCGCACCCGCGACCGCGTCCGCGTTGACATCCACACCGCCCGCCCGGGCATCGTCATCGGTCGCCGTGGCGCCGAGGCCGACCGCATCCGTGGCGAGCTGGAGAAGCTGACCGGCAAGCAGGTCCAGCTGAACATCCTCGAGGTCAAGAACCCCGAGGTGGACGCTCAGCTGGTGGCCCAGGCCGTCGCCGAGCAGCTCTCCTCCCGCGTCTCCTTCCGTCGTGCGATGCGCAAGAGCATGCAGAGCTCGATGAAGGCCGGCGCCAAGGGCATCAAGATCCAGTGCGGTGGCCGCCTCGGCGGCGCCGAGATGTCCCGCTCGGAGTTCTACCGCGAGGGCCGTGTGCCCCTGCACACGCTCCGTGCGAACGTCGACTACGGCTTCTTCGAGGCCAAGACGACCTTCGGCCGCATCGGTGTGAAGGTCTGGATCTACAAGGGCGACGTCAAGAACATCGCTGAGGTCCGCGCCGAGAACGCTGCTGCCCGCGCTGGCAACCGCCCGGCCCGTGGCGGCGCTGACCGCCCGGCCGGCCGTGGTGGCCGCGGTGGCGAGCGTGGCGGTCGCGGTCGCAAGCCGCAGCAGTCCGCGCCGGCAGCCGAGGCCCCCAAGGCCGACGCTCCCGCCGCCGCTGCTCCGGCTGAGAGCACCGGAACGGAGGCCTGACCGAAATGCTGATCCCCCGTAGGGTCAAGCACCGCAAGCAGCACCACCCGAAGCGCAGCGGTATGTCCAAGGGTGGCACGCAGGTTGCGTTCGGCGAGTACGGCATCCAGGCGCTGACCCCGGCGTACGTGACGAACCGCCAGATCGAGGCAGCTCGTATCGCGATGACCCGCCACATCAAGCGTGGCGGCAAGGTCTGGATCAACATCTACCCGGACCGCCCCCTGACGAAGAAGCCTGCCGAGACCCGCATGGGTTCCGGTAAGGGTTCTCCCGAGTGGTGGATCGCGAACGTCAAGCCCGGTCGGGTGATGTTCGAGCTGTCCTACCCGAACGAGAAGATTGCTCGTGAGGCGCTTACCCGCGCTGCTCACAAGCTTCCGATGAAGTGCCGGATCGTTCGGCGCGAGGCAGGTGAGTCGTGATGTCGGCCGGTACCAAGGCGTCCGAGCTGCGCGAGCTGGGCAACGAGGAGCTCCTCAACAAGCTCCGCGAGGCCAAGGAAGAGCTGTTCAATCTCCGCTTTCAGGCGGCGACCGGGCAGCTCGAGAACCACGGCCGGCTCAAGTCCGTCCGTAAGGACATCGCCCGGATCTACACCCTGATGCGCGAGCGCGAGCTGGGCATCGAGACGGTGGAGAGCGCCTGATGAGCGAGAAGACTGTGACTGAGACGAACACCGACCGCGGTTTCCGCAAGACCCGTGAGGGTCTCGTCGTCAGCGACAAGATGGACAAGACCGTCGTCGTCGCTGTCGAGGACCGTGTCAAGCACGCCCTGTACGGCAAGGTCATCCGCCGTACGAACAAGCTCAAGGCTCACGACGAGCAGAACGCCGCCGGCGTCGGCGACCGTGTCCTCCTCATGGAGACCCGGCCGCTGTCCGCCACGAAGCGGTGGCGCGTCGTCGAGATCCTCGAGAAGGCCAAGTAATTCCTGAGGGGCATTCCCCTCAGGCAAGTTCCGCCAGGCTCGGTGGGGTTCGACCCGTTCAGGGTTCGAACCCCGCCGGGAACCGGCAGACGATCAGGAGATAGACGTGATCCAGCAGGAGTCGCGACTTCGCGTCGCCGACAACACGGGTGCGAAGGAAATCCTCACCATCCGTGTTCTCGGTGGTTCGGGTCGCCGCTACGCGGGCATCGGTGACGTCATCGTCGCCACCGTCAAGGACGCGATCCCCGGTGGCAACGTGAAGAAGGGTGACGTCGTCAAGGCCGTCATCGTTCGCACCGTCAAGGAGCGTCGTCGTCAGGATGGCTCGTACATCCGCTTCGACGAGAACGCCGCCGTCATTCTGAAGAACGACGGCGACCCCCGCGGCACCCGTATCTTCGGCCCGGTGGGCCGTGAGCTGCGCGAGAAGAAGTTCATGAAGATCATCTCGCTCGCGCCGGAGGTGCTGTAAGCATGAAGATCAAGAAGGGCGACCTGGTTCAGGTCATCACCGGTAAGGACAAGGGCAAGCAGGGCAAGGTCATCGTTGCCTACCCTGCTCAGGACCGCGTCCTCGTCGAGGGTGTCAACCGGGTCAAGAAGCACACGAAGGCCGGTCAGACGGCTCGCGGCTCGCAGACCGGTGGCATTGTCACCACCGAGGCCCCGATTCACGTCAGCAACGTTCAGCTGATCGTGGAGAAGGACGGCAACAAGGTCGTCACCCGCGTCGGCTACCGCTTTGACGACGAGGGCAAGAAGATCCGCGTTGCCAAGCGGACCGGTGAGGACATCTGATGACTGCCACCACTGCGCCGCGTCTCAAGACGCGCTACCGCGAGGAAATCGCCGGCAAGCTGCGTGAGGAGTTCTCGTACGAGAACGTCATGCAGATCCCCGGCCTGGTCAAGATCGTGGTCAACATGGGTGTGGGCGACGCCGCCCGCGACTCCAAGCTGATCGATGGCGCCGTGCGCGACCTCACCACGATCACGGGCCAGAAGCCGGCCGTCACCAAGGCCCGCAAGTCCATCGCGCAGTTCAAGCTGCGCGAGGGTCAGCCGATCGGCTGCCACGTCACCCTCCGCGGTGACCGGATGTGGGAGTTCCTGGACCGTACGCTGTCGCTCGCGCTGCCGCGGATCCGTGACTTCCGTGGCCTGTCGCCGAAGCAGTTCGACGGCCGTGGCAACTACACCTTCGGTCTCACGGAGCAGGTCATGTTCCACGAGATCGACCAGGACAAGATCGACCGGGTCCGGGGCATGGACATCACCGTGGTCACCACGGCGACCAATGACGACGAGGGTCGTGCCCTCCTTCGTCACCTCGGCTTCCCGTTCAAGGAGAACTGACCGTGGCGAAGAAGTCTCTGATCGCTAAGGCCGCCCGTAAGCCGAAGTTCGGCGTGCGCGGGTACACCCGCTGCCAGCGCTGCGGCCGGCCCCACTCCGTCTACCGCAAGTTCGGCCTGTGCCGCGTGTGCCTTCGTGAGATGGCCCACCGTGGCGAGCTGCCGGGCGTGACCAAGAGTTCCTGGTAATCTCCTTCGCCCTTTGGGCGTTGGGAATACCCGGAAGCTCTCGGTAAGTATCTGGTCGGCAGGAGCCCGGCTCTTCATGCCGTAGGCTTGACGGGTTGGGCGCCTGCCGCCCTAGACCGACTTACTACGCCGTAGGTCCCCGCACCGCACCCGTCCCGCCACTGAGTGGGGAGAGGGATGGCGCATACAGGAAACCCCGGCGAGAGAGGCCGAAGGCCAATTCATGACCATGACTGATCCCATCGCAGACATGCTCACGCGTCTGCGTAACGCGAACTCGGCGTACCACGACGACGTCGTGATGCCGCACAGCAAGATCAAGTCGCACATCGCGGAGATCCTCCAGCAGGAGGGCTTCATCACGGGCTGGAAGGTCGAGGACGCCGAGGTTGGCAAGAACCTCGTCCTCGAGCTGAAGTTCGGCCCGAACCGCGAGCGCTCGATCGCCGGCATCAAGCGAATCTCGAAGCCGGGTCTGCGTGTATACGCAAAGTCCACCAACCTGCCGAAGGTCCTCGGCGGCCTGGGCGTGGCGATCATCTCCACGTCCCACGGTCTCCTGACCGGCCAGCAGGCTCAGAAGAAGGGCGTAGGTGGGGAAGTCCTCGCCTACGTCTGGTAGTCGGGAACGGAGGAATAGCTCATGTCGCGAATCGGCAAGCTCCCCATCCAGGTTCCCGCCGGTGTGGACGTCACCATCGATGGCCGTACGGTCGCGGTGAAGGGCCCCAAGGGTTCCCTCTCGCACACCGTTGCCGCGCCGATCGAGGTCACCAAGGGTGAGGACGGCGTTCTGAACGTCGTCCGCCCGAACGACGAGCGTCAGAACAAGGCCCTTCACGGCCTGTCCCGCACGCTGGTGGCGAACATGATCACCGGTGTGACCCAGGGATACATCAAGGCGCTCGAGATCAGTGGTGTCGGTTACCGCGTCCAGGCGAAGGGCTCCAACCTGGAGTTCGCCCTGGGCTACAGCCACCCGATCCTGATCGAGGCCCCGGAGGGCATCACCTTCAAGGTGGAGTCCCCCACGAAGTTCTCCGTCGAGGGCATCGACAAGCAGAAGGTCGGCGAGACCGCGGCCAAGATCCGCAAGCTGCGGAAGCCTGACCCGTACAAGGCCAAGGGCGTCAAGTACGCCGGCGAGGTCATCCGCCGCAAGGTCGGAAAGGCGGGTAAGTAGCCATGGCATACGGTGTAAAGATCGCCAAGGGCGACGCGTACAAGCGTGCAGCCCTCAAGCGTCGTCACATTCGTGTCCGCAAGCACATCTCCGGTTCGCCGGAGCGTCCGCGCTTGGTCGTGACGCGTTCCAACCGCCACATGGTCGCTCAGGTCATCGACGACATCGCGGGCCACACGCTCGCGTCGGCGTCGACCCTGGACGTGTCCATCCGTGGTGGCGAGGGTGACAAGAGCGCCCTGGCCAAGCAGGTCGGGGCCCTGGTCGCCGAGCGTGCCAAGGCCGCAGGCGTCGAGGCCGTCGTGTTTGACCGCGGTGGTAACCAGTACGCCGGGCGGATTGCCGCTCTGGCTGACGCCGCCCGTGAAGCCGGGCTGAAGTTCTAAGCCCCGGTTCCTACGCACAGCGGACGTAACAGAGAGAGGTAAATCCAATGGCTGGACCCCAGCGCCGCGGAAGCGGTGCCGGTGGCGGCGAGCGGCGGGACCGGAAGGGCCGTGACGGCGGCGCAGCTGCCGCCGAGAAGACCGCGTACGTTGAGCGCGTTGTCGCGATCAACCGCGTCGCCAAGGTTGTGAAGGGTGGTCGTCGCTTCAGCTTCACCGCGCTGGTCGTGGTGGGCGATGGTGACGGCACCGTCGGTGTCGGTTACGGCAAGGCCAAGGAAGTTCCCGCGGCCATTGCCAAGGGCGTGGAAGAAGCCAAGAAGAACTTCTTCAAGGTTCCGCGCATCCAGGGCACCATCCCTCACCCGATCACGGGCGAGAAGGCAGCCGGCGTCGTGCTGCTGAAGCCGGCTTCCCCCGGTACCGGTGTTATCGCCGGTGGCCCGGTGCGCGCCGTTCTGGAGTGCGCCGGCGTTCACGACATCCTGTCGAAGTCGCTTGGCTCGTCCAACGCGATCAACATCGTGCACGCGACCGTGACGGCCCTCAAGGGCCTGCAGCGTCCCGAGGAGATCGCGGCTCGCCGTGGTCTGCCCCTCGAGGACGTCGCCCCCGCGGCTCTGCTTCGTGCACGTGCGGGAGCGGGTGCGTAATGGCTCGCCTCAAGATCACGCAGACGAAGTCGTACATCGGCAGCAAGCAGAACCACCGCGACACCCTTCGTTCGCTCGGGCTCAAGCGCCTGCACGACGTGGTTGTCAAGGAGGACCGCCCCGAGTTCCGCGGAATGGTGCACACCGTCCGCCACCTCGTGACGGTTGAGGAGGTCGACTGACATGGCGGAGAACAAGCCGCTGAAGGCCCACGACCTCCGGCCTGCCCCGGGCGCCAAGACCGCCAAGACCCGTGTGGGTCGTGGTGAGGCGTCCAAGGGTAAGACCGCTGGTCGTGGTACCAAGGGCACCAAGGCCCGCTACCAGGTTCCGGAGCGCTTCGAGGGTGGCCAGATGCCCCTCCACATGCGTCTCCCGAAGCTCAAGGGCTTCAAGAACCCGTTCCGCACCGAGTACCAGGTCGTGAACCTGGACAAGCTCGCGACGCTCTACCCCGAGGGTGGAGAGGTCACCGTGGCCGACCTGGTCGCCAAGGGTGCGGTGCGCAACAACCACCTCGTCAAGGTCCTCGGACAGGGCGAGATCTCCGTGGCGCTGCAGGTTTCGGTTGACGCCGTCTCCGGCTCCGCCAAGGAGAAGATTGCCGCCGCCGGCGGCACCGTCACTGAGCTCGTCTGAGACAACTCGGACAACTCGATGGCTTGAACATCCGACCGGGGATGCCTCTTATTTGGGGCATCCCCGGTTGGTCGTTCCTAGGGGGGCATGGTCGCCGGTAAGGTGGCGTGCACTGTTGCTGTGGTAACCCTGGGCGCATGCCCGGGAATCTTTGACTGTTTCGTATTTGTCGATCCTCAAGACCGTCACCTCTCGCTCTGCGCGGGGGTCGCAGGAGGCACCGTGCTCACCGCGTTCGCCCGGGCGTTCAAGACGCCCGACCTGCGCAAGAAGCTGCTCTTCACGCTCGGCATCATCGTGCTCTACCGGCTCGGGGCGCACATCCCGGTACCGGGAGTGAGCTACGAGAACGTCCAGACCTGTGTTGACCAGGCAAGTAAGGGCAACAACAGCCTCTTCGGCCTGGTGAACATGTTCAGCGGTGGTGCACTGCTGCAGATCACGATCTTCGCGCTCGGCATCATGCCGTACATCACGGCCAGCATCATCCTTCAGCTGCTGACCGTGGTCATTCCCCGACTCGAGGCGCTCAAGAAGGAGGGGCAGTCCGGCCAGGCCAAGATCACGCAGTACACGCGTTATCTGACCGTCGCGCTCGCCATCCTCCAGGGCACCGGCCTGGTGGCCACCGCCACCAGCGGCGCGCTGTTCAGCGGCTGCCCGGTCGCCGACCAGATCGTTCCGAACCACTCGATCTTCACGACCATCGTCATGGTGATCACCATGACCGCGGGCACCGCTGCCGTCATGTGGCTCGGTGAGCTCATCACCGACCGCGGCATCGGCAACGGCATGTCGATCCTGATGTTCATCTCGATCGCTGCCAGCTTCCCCGGTGCCCTGTGGGCCATCAAGCAGAGCGGCAAGCTGGCGGACGGCTGGATCGAGTTCTCCACCGTCATCCTGGTCGGCTTCGTCATGGTGGGCCTCGTGGTCTTCGTCGAGCAGGCCCAGCGCCGTATCCCGGTGCAGTACGCGAAGCGCATGATCGGCCGCAGGTCGTACGGCGGTACGTCCACGTACATCCCGCTGAAGGTGAATCAGGCGGGTGTGATTCCCGTCATCTTCGCTTCTTCGCTGCTCTACATTCCGGCCCTGGTCGTCCAGTTCTCCAACTCCACTTCGGGCTGGGCCACATGGATCAAGGATCACTTCGTCAAGGGCGACCACCCGTACTACATCACGGCGTACTTCCTGTTGATCGTCTTCTTCGCCTTCTTCTATGTGGCGATTTCGTTCAACCCCGAGGAAGTCGCCGACAACATGAAGAAGTATGGTGGGTTCATCCCGGGTATCCGGGCTGGTCGACCTACTGCCGAGTACCTGAGCTACGTGCTCAACAGGATTACTTGGCCGGGCTCGCTGTACCTGGGTCTGATCGCTCTCGTGCCGACGATGGCGTTGGCAGGCTTCGGTGGCGCTAACCAGAACTTCCCGTTCGGCGGGACGAGCATCCTCATCATCGTGGGTGTGGGTCTGGAGACCGTGAAGCAGATTGAGAGTCAGCTCCAGCAGCGCAATTACGAAGGGTTCCTCCGCTGATGCGAATCGTCCTCGTCGGGCCGCCCGGTGCCGGCAAGGGAACGCAGGCTGCGTACCTTGCCAAGAACCTGTCGATTCCGCACATCTCCACGGGCGATCTCTTCCGCGCCAACATCAGCCAGGGCACTGACCTTGGCAAGCAGGCCCGCGCCTACATGGACGCGGGGCAGCTGGTGCCGGACGAGGTCACCATCGCGATGGCCAAGGACCGCATGTCCCAGCCGGACGCCGTGAACGGCTTCCTGCTCGACGGCTTCCCGCGCAACGTGGGCCAGGCCGAGGCGCTCGACGAGATGCTCAAGAGCGAGGGCGTGACGCTGGACGCGGTTCTCGACCTGGAGGTCCCCGAGGACGAGGTCGTCAAGCGCATCGCGGGCCGGCGTATCTGCCGCAACGACAGCGCGCACGTCTTCCACGTGACGTACAACGCGCCGAAGACCGAGGGTGTCTGCGACACCTGCGACGGCGAGCTGTACCAGCGCGACGACGACACCGAGGAAACGGTCCGGACCCGGCTCGAGGTCTACCACACCCAGACCGAGCCGATCATCGACTACTACCGGGCCCAGGGTCTGGTGGTCACGATCTCGGCGCTCGGCAAGGTCGAGGACGTGACCAAGCGGTCGATGGAAGCCCTCAAGAAGGCCCGCGAGGACTGAGGAACACCCGTAATACCTGTACAGACGGCCGCGGCGTCCTTGGGCGCCGCGGCCGACTGTTTGCGCCGTATCGTGGAGTACGCCGCACCCGTTCCCGTTCGATGCAGAGAGGCGCCGCGCAATGGTGCAGATCAAGACCCCCGAGCAGATCGCGAAGATGCGTGAGGCGGGGCTGGTGGTCGCTGCCATTCACACGGCCACCCGCGAGGCGGCGGTGCCCGGTGCCACCACCCACGACCTGGACCAGGTCGCACGCAAGGTGATCGCCGACCACGGTGCGAAGTCGAACTTCCTCGGGTACGGCGGGTTCCCCGCGACCATCTGCGCCTCGGTCAACGAGGTCGTCGTGCACGGCATCCCGGACGAGAAGACCGTCCTCAAGGACGGCGACATCATCTCCATCGACGCCGGCGCGATCGTGGACGGCTGGCACGGCGACGCGGCGTACACGGCGTTCGTCGGGACCAGTCACGCTCCGGAGCTCATCGAGCTGTCCCGGGTGACCGAGGAGTCCATGTGGGCCGGGATCGCGGCGATGAAGGTGAACAACCGCCTCGTCGATATCTCGAAGGCGATCGAGTCCTACATCCGCCGTCAGCCGCGTCCGGCCACCGGCAAGTACGGGATCATCGAGGACTACGGCGGCCACGGCATCGGCACCGAGATGCACATGGACCCGCACCTGCTGAACTACGTCGCGCGCAAGCGCGGCAAGGGCATCAAGCTGGTTCCCGGCGTCTGCCTGGCCATCGAGCCGATGGTCTCGCTCGGTACGCCGCAGACCGAGGTGCTCCAGGACAACTGGACGGTCATCACGACCGACGGCACCTGGTCCTCGCACTGGGAGCACTCGATCGCCCTGACTGAGCAGGGCCCCCTGGTCCTGACAGCCCCCGACTGCGGCCGCGCGAAGCTGGCGGAGTACGGGATCGAGGCCGCGCCGGACCCGCTGGGCTGAGGGGTCCCACCGGCCGAGAACGCGCCCCCCGGGCAGGTCTAAGGATCTACTCCGGTGGGCAAACTTGACGGATTCGTCTTTTGGGGTCCGCTGACGTAGACTGACTCGTCGGCTCTCGTGCATCCGTGTGTCCGCATACGGAGCGGAGAGTCGATCAAGGTAGCCGATTCGAAAGGCGAAGCGTGGCCAAGAAGCAAGGTGCCATCGAAATTGAGGGCACCGTGATCGAGTCCCTCCCGAACGCCATGTTCAAGGTGGAACTCCAGAACGGTCACAAGGTCCTCGCGCACATCAGCGGCAAGATGCGGATGCACTACATCCGTATCCTCCCGGATGACCGGGTCGTGGTGGAGCTGTCTCCGTACGACCTGACGCGTGGCCGGATCGTCTACCGATACAAGTAGATCTTGCCCACGCCCTGCTACGGCGGGGTGGTGGCACTGACCCGGAGAACCTGACATCCCATGAAGGTCAAGCCGAGCGTCAAGAAGATCTGCGACAAGTGCAAGGTGATCCGCCGTCACGGTCGGGTCATGGTCATCTGCGACAACCTGCGCCACAAGCAGCGCCAGGGCTGACGCACGACCCCCTGCATCTCGCAGCACTTCGCGCGACGCACGTAATACGTACATACGCAGTGCCCGTCCAAGCTTCGGCTGACGACACCTCCGGCGGGGGCCGGGGACCCGGACGTACCACCGCTTCCCTTTCGGAAGCGGTCGGCGGCCGGGAGTGGTACTGCGGAAGACCCCCGAAATAACAACTGGAGCCATTGAATGGCACGCGTTTCAGGTGTTGACATCCCGCGCGAAAAGCGCGTGGAGGTTGCCCTCACCTACGTCTTCGGTATCGGGCGCACCCGGTCCAAGGAGATCCTCGCCACCACGGGTGTGAACCCGAACACCCGCGTTCGTGACCTGGCCGAAGAGGACCTGGTCAAGATCCGCGAGTACGTGGACGCCAACCTCCGCACCGAGGGTGACCTTCGCCGCGAGATCCAGGGCGACATCCGCCGCAAGATCGAGATCGGCTGCTACCAGGGCATCCGCCACCGTCGCGGTCTGCCGGTCCACGGCCAGCGCACCAGCACGAACGCTCGTACCCGCAAGGGTCCGCGTCGCGCGATCGCCGGTAAGAAGAAGCCGGGCAAGAAGTAGTCCTCAGCGGACGCACTGCGGCAGTCCGGATCGTCGCAGCATCCAGCGGTCTTCGCTGTAGGACCGATCACCTCCCCTCTCCATCTGGAGTTAAGACATGCCCCCCAAGGGTCGTCAGGGCGCAGCCAAGAAGGTGCGTCGCAAGGAAAAGAAGAACGTCGCTCACGGCCACGCGCACATCAAGAGCACGTTCAACAACACCATCGTCTCGATCACGGACCCCTCGGGCAACGTGATCTCCTGGGCCTCTGCCGGCCACGTCGGCTTCAAGGGCTCGCGCAAGTCCACCCCCTTCGCCGCGCAGATGGCCGCCGAGTCGGCCGCCCGCCGCGCGCAGGAGCACGGCATGCGCAAGGTTGACGTTTTCGTCAAGGGTCCGGGCTCCGGCCGCGAGACCGCGATCCGCTCCCTCCAGGCCACTGGCCTCGAGGTCGGTTCGATCCAGGACGTCACCCCCACTCCGCACAACGGATGCCGGCCGCCCAAGCGCCGTCGCGTCTGACGCACTGAAGCAACGGAGACAACTGGAAAATGGCGCGATACACCGGGGCCGACTGCAAGCGTTGCCGTCGGGAGAAGCAGAAGCTGTTCCTTAAGGGCAGCAAGTGCGAGAGCGCGAAGTGCCCGATCGAGATCCGTCCTTACCCCCCGGGTGAGCACGGACGCGGGCGCACCAAGGAGAGCGAGTACCTTCTTCAGCTTCGTGAGAAGCAGAAGTGCTCGCGGATCTACGGTGTCCTTGAGAAGCAGTTCGTGAACTACTACAAGGAAGCGAACCAGAAGACCGGCAAGACCGGTGAGAACCTTCTGCGCCTCCTTGAGACCCGCCTCGACAACGTGGTCTACCGGGCCGGCTTTGCCAAGTCCCGCGACCACGCCCGTCAGCTGGTGCGTCACGGACACATCGCCGTGAACGGCACGAAGACCGACATTCCGTCGGCCCGCGTCGCCGTGAACGACGTCATCGAGGTCCGCCAGAAGTCCAAGGCCCTGACCCCCTTCCAGGTGGCCCAGGCCGAGGCCGGCGAGCGCACCGTCCCGGCATGGCTCGAAGCCGTGCCGTCGACGCTGCGGATCCTCGTGCACTCCCTGCCCGAGCGCCAGGTGATCGACACCCAGGTGCAGGAGCAGCTGATCGTCGAGCTCTACTCCAAGTAGGAGAGCTCGCGGGTCCGGGCGGTACGGCTCTTTCGGGTCGTGCCGCCCGTACCCTTGTCAGTATCTGGGGGCGTCAAATAGTGGGCGCCCACGACTGAAGGACCACAGCATGCTTATCGCTCAGCGTCCGTCGCTGACCGAAGAGGTCGTCGACGAGTTCCGCTCCCGGTTCGTGATCGAGCCGCTGGAGCCGGGCTTCGGCTACACCCTCGGTAACTCTCTCCGCCGCACGCTCCTCTCCTCGATCCCCGGCGCTGCTGTCACCAGCATCCGGATCGACGGTGTCCTGCACGAGTTCACCACCGTGCCGGGCGTCAAGGAGGACGTCACCGACCTCATCCTCAACATCAAGCAGCTGGTCGTCTCCTCGGAGCACGACGAGCCGGTCGTGATGTACCTGCGCAAGCAGGGTCCCGGCCTGGTCACCGCTGCTGACATCGCCCCGCCGGCCGGTGTCGAGGTCCACAACCCGGACCTGGTCCTCGCCACCCTGAACGGCAAGGGCAAGCTGGAGATGGAGCTGACCGTCGAGCGCGGTCGCGGCTACGTCTCCGCCGTCCAGAACAAGCAGGCGGGCCAGGAGATCGGCCGTATCCCGGTCGACTCCATCTACTCGCCGGTGCTCAAGGTCACGTACAAGGTCGAGGCGACCCGTGTCGAGCAGCGCACCGACTTCGACAAGCTGATCGTCGACGTCGAGACCAAGCAGGCCATGCGTCCGCGTGACGCCATGGCGTCGGCCGGTAAGACCCTGGTCGAGCTGTTCGGTCTGGCCCGCGAGCTCAACATCGACGCCGAGGGCATCGACATGGGCCCGTCGCCGACGGACGCCGCGCTCGCTGCCGATCTGGCGCTGCCGATCGAGGAGCTGGAGCTCACGGTCCGCTCGTACAACTGCCTCAAGCGTGAGGGCATCCACTCCGTGGGTGAGCTCGTGGCGCGCTCGGAGGCCGACCTGCTCGACATCCGCAACTTCGGTGCGAAGTCGATCGACGAGGTCAAGGCGAAGCTGGCCGGTATGGGCCTGGCGCTCAAGGACAGCCCGCCCGGATTCGACCCGACCGCTGCCGCCGACGCCTTCGGCGCCGAGGACGACGCGGACGCGGGCTTCGTCGAGACCGAGCAGTACTAGTACGCCTCCGGCTGGGGTGCCTGGGTTTCTGGGCGCCCCGGACCGGGTGAGGGTTTTGTCTCAATCTCCCCCATAGCCTTAAGGGCATGGGGGGACCCCCTCGACGGGCTTGATTTCGGCCGATGACTGATCTCATCGGCCGGGATGGTGTCCGGATGGCCCATGATCTTCCGTGAGGCGGCCGCTTCACGGGAACTGACACCGGTACCTGATACGGCCGGTGCAGCACACAAGGAGAAACACCATGCCGCGTCCCGCAAAGGGTGCCCGTCTGGGCGGCAGCGCCGCGCACGAGCGTCTGCTTCTCGCGAACCTCGCGAAGTCGCTGTTCGAGCACGGCCGCATCACGACGACCGAGGCCAAGGCCCGCCGCCTGCGTCCGGTCGCCGAGCGTCTGATCACCAAGGCGAAGAAGGGCGACATCCACAACCGTCGCCTCGTTCTGCAGACGATCACGGACAAGAGCATCGTGCACACGCTCTTCACCGAAATCGCCCCGCGCTACGAGAACCGCCCCGGTGGTTACACGCGCATCACCAAGATCGGCAACCGTCGTGGCGACAACGCCCCGATGGCCGTCATCGAGCTGGTCGAGGCGCTGACCGTGGCGCAGCAGGCCACCGGTGAGGCCGAGGCCGCGACGAAGCGTGCGGTCAAGGAGGACTCCCTCAAGAAGGACGAGTCCGCCGAGGTCGTCGAGGACGCCAAGCCGGCCGAGGCCGACGCGGAGTCCAAGGACGCCTGAGCGTTCTGAGACCACTGGACGGGCCCGCATCACCCTTCGGGGCGGTGCGGGCCCGTTCCGTATGTTCAGGCTTGAGAGGATCGTTGGGTGAGTGACGAAGTAGAGCCCGGTTTTGTACGGGTGCGGCTGGACCTGGCCTACGACGGCAAGGACTTCTCCGGCTGGGCGAAGCAGACGGCGCGGCGCACGGTGCAGGGGGAGATCGAGGACGCGCTGCGTACCGTGACGCGGTCCGAGCGGACGTACGACCTGACGGTCGCCGGGCGCACCGATGCTGGGGTGCATGCCCGAGGTCAGGTCGCGCATGTCGATCTGCCGGACGGGGTGTGGGCCGAGCACGGTGCGCTGCTGCTGCGTCGGATGGCCGGCCGGATGGCCCCCGATGTACGGATCTGGCGGGTGGCCGAGGCTCCGACGGGGTTCAACGCGCGTTTCTCGGCGCTGTGGCGGCGGTACGCGTACCGGATCTCGGACCGGCCCGGCGGTGCGGATCCCCTGACTCGCGGTCATGTGCTCTGGCACGACCGGCCGTTGGACGTGGACGCGATGAACGCGGCTGCGGCCAGGATGGTCGGGGAGCACGATTTCGCCGCGTACTGCAAGAAGCGCGAGGGTGCGACGACCATCCGTACGCTGCAGAAGCTGAGTTGGGTACGGGACGAGGCGTCCGGAGTCATCACGGGGACCGTGCAGGCCGATGCCTTCTGCCACAACATGGTGCGCGCGCTGGTCGGCGCCATGCTGTTCGTGGGGGACGGACGCCGCCCCGACCTGTGGCCGGCCCAGGTGCTGGCCGAGGGGGTGCGGGACCCGGGGGTGCACGTGGTGCGGCCGCATGGGCTGACGCTGGAGGAAGTCGCCTACCCGGTCGACGAGTTGCTCGCCGCGCGCAACAAGGCGGCACGCAACATGCGGACGCTGCCGGGGGGCGGCTGCTGCTGACGCGCGGTGCTGTCCGCTGCCTCCGGACCGCCTCGATGCGCGCGTCGCCGCCGTTCCCCGGCCCTATCGGTGACGTTACGGTGCGGCAACGCGTCCGAGCGAGGCCGGGGTGCGGCCGATGAGGGTGCGGGCCGTCCTGGTGAGGTGGGGCCGGTCGGCGAAGCCCGCGGCGGCCGACACCGATTCCTGGGGCCGTGTCAGCTGGTGGGCGCGGTCGCCGCCGCCGAGGCCTGGACCTCGCCGCGGTGGCGGATCTGACGGAACATGAAGTTGGTCAGGTCGTCGCCGACCGCGAAGACGTTCTTGTCGGCCCTGGTGACGTTCTTGCCGTTCGTGAAGCCCCCGATGGTGAAGTAGGCGTAGCGGCCGTACGAGTTGGCGGTGCGGCGGCAGATGGAACCGCCGCGGCAGAACGTCGGCACGCCCGCGCCGCTCAGCGACGCGAGACCGCCGGACGCCTGCTGCGCCGCCTTCTTGGCCTGCGCCTCCGTCTCGAAGACCGCGACGCCGACGGTGACGGCGACCCCCGCCTTGCTGTACGTGGCGCGGATGACCTGGTCGCAGCCGTTGTTCGTGAGGATCGAGCCGAGCGCGCCCTGGGTGGTCGCGGCGCAGTTCGTCGTGCGGTGCGTGGCGCCCTTGGCGTAGACGCGATCGCCCATCGTCAGCTTCCTGCCGGGGTAGAAGGAGTCGATGGAGATCGGCGCCCTGTCCTTCTTCACATCGGAGATGTAGTCCTCCGGGTCCGGCGGGGGCGGAGGCGCCACCGTGGAGAAGGACGGCTCGGGCTCCGCCGAGTCGGTCGGCAGATCGGCGGGTCCCGGCAACTGGCTCGCGTTCTTGCCCGAGCCGGTGGAGCCGCCGTTGTTGTTGGTCGAGATGACGGCTGTGGCGACGATCGCCGCTATCGCGGCGGTGGCGAGGGCGCCGCCGCCGATCATCAGCCATTTCTTGCGACGGCTCCGCGCGGCGGATTCATCGGCCAGCGCTGCCCAGTCCGGAGTGTGATTGCCTCCGGGCCCCCAGGAGGGCCCCCCTTGCCCAAAGCTCATGCGGCGAATCCTAGTGGCCCTCCCGGCAAGCTTTGCCCCGTCGCGCCGCCCAGCACGCCCGCTCGCCGCGTTGGCCACAAGCCCTGGTAGCTCCTTCCCCAAGCTCTCAACTTCGTTCGAGCAGGGGAGACCCCACTCGAGGACTTCCGGCCGCCTTGCGATCGCACGCACCGGACGACGCTCCTCATGGGGCAAACATTGCCGGTCGCGGCACTAGAGGAGGCATAAACCGGTTGGGTCAGAGCTTCGTGGACCGTGACAATGCTGTGCATGGGACATCTCGAAGCAGGCCATCTTGAGTACTACCTACCGGACGGGCGGGTGCTGCTCGGCGATGCTTCGTTCCGGGTCGCGGACGGGGCCGTCGTCGCCCTCGTGGGGGCGAACGGCGCCGGGAAGACAACGCTGCTGCGGCTGCTGTCCGGAGAGCTCCAGCCGCACGGCGGCACGGTGTCGGTGAGCGGCGGACTCGGGGTGATGCCGCAGTTCGTGGGCTCGGTGCGGGACGACCGTACGGTCCGGGACCTCCTCGTCTCCGTCGCCCAGCCGCGCATCCGGGAGGCGGCGCAGGCCGTCGACAAGGCCGAGGAGCTGATCCTCACCGTCGACGACGAGGCCGCGCAGATGGCGTACGCGCAGGCCCTCAGCGACTGGGCGGAGGCCCGCGGGTACGAGGCCGAGACCGTCTGGGACATGTGCACCATGGCCGCGCTCGGTGTCCCGTACGAGAAGGCGCAGTGGCGCGAGGTCCGCACGCTCAGTGGTGGTGAGCAGAAGCGGCTCGTGCTCGAAGCGCTGTTGCGCGGGCCCGACGAGGTGCTGCTGCTCGACGAGCCGGACAACTATCTCGACGTCCCCGGCAAGCGGTGGCTGGAGGGGAAGCTCAAGGAGACGCGGAAGACGGTCCTCTTCGTCTCGCACGACCGGGAACTGCTGTCCCGGGCCGCCGAGAAGATCGTGAGCGTGGAGCCCAGCCCGGCGGGCAGCGACGTCTGGGTGCACGGCGCCGGCTTCGATACGTACCACCAGGCCAGGAAGGACCGGTTCGCCCGGTTCGAGGAGCTGCTGCGGCGCTGGGAGGAGGAGCACGCCCGGCTGAAGGCGCTGGTCCACCGGCTGCGGCAGCAGGCGGCGATCAGCCCCGACATGGCGTCGCGCTACCGGGCGATGCAGACCCGCTTCAAGAAGTTCGAGGACGCGGGGCCGCCGCCGGAGCCGCCGCGCGAGCAGGACATCAAGATACGGCTGCGCGGTGGCCGGACCGGGGTGCGGGCGGTCACCTGCAAGGGGCTGGAGCTGACCGGGCTGATGAAGCCGTTCGACCTGGAGATCTACTACGGGGAACGGGTGGCCGTACTCGGCTCGAACGGCTCGGGCAAGTCGCACTTCCTGCGGCTGCTGGCCGGGGAACCGGTCGCGCACACGGGGGAGTGGAAGCTCGGTGCGCGGGTCGTGCCCGGGCATTTCGCGCAGACGCACGCCCATCCGGAGCTGATGAGGCACACGCTCGTCGAGATCCTGTGGACGGAGCACGCGAAGGACCGGGGCGGGGCGATGTCCGTGCTGCGCCGGTACGAACTGGAGCGGCAGGGCGACCAGCCCTTCGAGAAGCTGTCCGGCGGGCAGCAGGCACGGTTCCAGATCCTGCTGCTGGAGCTGGCGGGAACCACGGCGCTGCTGCTGGACGAGCCGACGGACAACCTCGACTTGGAGTCGGCGGAGGCGCTGCAGGACGGGCTCGAGGTGTACGACGGGACCGTGATGGCCGTCACGCACGACCGGTGGTTCTCGAAGTCCTTCGACCGGTACCTGGTGTTCGGGTCGGACGGGGTCGTACGGGAGACGGCGGAGCCGGTGTGGGACGAGCGGCGGGTGGAGCGCGTGCGGTAGGGGATGAAGGGGCGGGTGTGTTGCGGGGGCTCCGCCCCGGGCCCCCGCTCCTCAAGCCGGAGGGGCTGGATCCGGCTCCGGGAGAGGCGGGAACCGGCGGCCCGGAGGGGCTGGATCCGGCGCCTGTCCGGACACCGATCGGCGCCCTGACAGGCGGGGTCTGCGGCGCGTTTTGACCCGCGCGGGGGAGCGACGGTATTCTTCTGGTTTGTTATGCGTATTGGCTTGGTCGTTCTCACGCGAGGGGCCCTTACGCCGGTCCACCGGGCCGATGACCAGCGGCAGGCACTCGGGTTGCGTCCCCGTAGCGCCGCCAGGGCTGGTTCGATCGTCCGGGTGGCCTTGTCAGGACTCACTCACTGAAGAAGCGAAGGCTACGACCGTGCGTACGTACAGCCCCAAGCCCGGCGATGTGACGCGCCAGTGGCACATCATTGACGCGCAGGACATCGTCCTGGGTCGTCTGGCCACCACGGCTGCGAACCTCCTCCGAGGCAAGCACAAGGCGATTTACGCCCCCCACATGGACATGGGCGACTTCGTCATCATCATCAACGCCGAGAAGGTTCACCTCTCCGGCAACAAGAAGACCCAGAAGATGGCGTACCGCCACTCCGGGTTCCCGGGTGGTCTGCGCTCCGTGCGTTACGACGAGCTCCTCTCCAAGAGCCCGGAGAAGGCTGTCGAGAAGGCCATCAAGGGCATGATCCCCAAGAACACCCTGGGCCGTCAGATGCTCTCGAAGCTCAAGGTCTACGCGGGCGACCAGCACCCGCACGCTGCGCAGCAGCCGGTCCCGTTCGAGATCACCCAGGTCGCGCAGTAGTTCCGGCCTCCCCCTAAGACGTAAAGAAAGATCTGAGGAGAATCGTGGCCGAGACCACTGTTGAGAACCCCATCGAGGGCACCGAGGGCGAAGAGGTCTTCGCCGAGGTGACCACCTTCGAATCCGAGGTTCCCGTCGAGGGCGAGTACACCAGCGAGTCGCTGGCGTCCCGCTTCGGCGAGCCGCAGCCTGCCGCCGGCCTTGGCCGTCGCAAGAACGCCATTGCCCGCGTCCGGATCGTTCCGGGCACCGGAAAGTGGAAGATCAACGGTCGCACCCTTGAGGACTACTTCCCCAACAAGGTGCACCAGCAGGAAGTCAACGAGCCCTTCAAGGTGCTCGAGCTCGACAACCGCTACGACGTCATCGCCCGCATCTCGGGTGGCGGCGTCTCGGGTCAGGCCGGTGCCCTGCGCCTCGGTGTCGCCCGTGCGCTGAACGAGGCGGACGTGGACAACAACCGCGCCCCGCTGAAGAAGGCCGGCTTCCTCTCCCGCGACGACCGTGCGGTCGAGCGCAAGAAGGCCGGTCTCAAGAAGGCCCGTAAGGCTCCGCAGTACAGCAAGCGCTAATCCGCCTGCTCACCTGCTGTACACGTTCGCCCCGGAGGCACTCCCTGTGCCCCCGGGGCGTTCGTTTATTGGCACCCACGGGCGTATAACGGCATCAGACGTTCATAGGCCCGACATGCTTGGCATGGCTCTTTGTTGCCTTGCGTCGTTCTGGGTCATGCCTGTCATGACTTGTTTTGTTTTCGCAGTTCGGTCTCGGAGCATCTTCGGAGGACACCAGTGGGACGACTCTTCGGCACGGACGGTGTGCGCGGTGTCGCCAATGCGGATCTGACGGCCGAGCTCGCGCTCGGTCTGTCGGTCGCTGCGGCGCATGTGCTCGCCGAGGCGGGCACCTTTGAGGGGCATCGGCCGACCGCAGTGGTGGGACGCGACCCACGTGCGTCCGGAGAGTTTCTGGAGGCCGCGGTCGTGGCGGGCCTCGCCAGTGCGGGCGTGGACGTCCTGCGGGTCGGTGTGCTGCCCACCCCCGCGGTGGCGCACCTCACCGGCGCGCTGGGCGCCGACCTCGGCGTGATGCTCTCCGCCAGCCACAACGCCATGCCGGACAACGGTGTCAAGTTCTTCGCCCGCGGCGGTCACAAGCTCGCCGACGAGCTGGAGGACCGGATCGAGACGGTCTACGAGCAGCACCGCACCGGTGAGCCCTGGGCGCGTCCGACGGGCGCCGGGGTGGGTCGGGTCACCGATTACACCGAGGGCTTCGACCGGTACGTGGCCCACCTCGTCGCGGTCCTGCCGAACCGGCTCGACGGGCTGAAGGTCGTCCTCGACGAGGCGCACGGCGCGGCCGCCCGGGTCTCGCCCGAGGCCTTCGCCCGGGCCGGCGCCGAGGTGATCACGATCGGGGCCGATCCGGACGGCCTGAACATCAACGACGGCTGCGGCTCCACCCACCTGGGGCTGCTGAAGGCCGCCGTCGTCGAGCACGGCGCCGACTTCGGCGTCGCACACGACGGCGACGCCGACCGCTGCCTCGCCGTGGACGCCTCGGGCGAGGAGGTCGACGGCGACCAGATCCTGGCCGTGCTGGCCCTCGCCATGCGCGAGGCCGGGCAGCTGCGCAAGGACACCGTGGTCGGCACGGTCATGTCCAACCTCGGCTTCAAGATCGCCATGGAGCGGGAGGGCATCCACCTCGTCCAGACCGCCGTCGGTGACCGCTACGTGCTGGAGTCGATGAAGGCGGAGGGCTACGCGCTGGGCGGCGAGCAGTCCGGCCATGTCATCGTCCTCGACCACGCCACGACCGGGGACGGCACGCTGACCGGCCTGCTGCTGGCGGCCCGGGTCGTCGCCACCGGCCGTACGCTCGCCGACCTGGCCGGTGTCATGCAGCGGCTCCCGCAGATCCTGGTCAACGTCCCGGACGTCGACAAGTCCCGGGTCGCCACCTCCCCGGAGCTGGCCGCCGCGGTCGAGGAGGCCGAGCGCGAGCTGGGCGACACCGGGCGCGTACTGCTGCGTCAGTCGGGCACCGAGCCGTTGGTGCGGGTCATGGTCGAGGCGGCCGACATCGAGCAGGCGCGGTCGGTGGCCGGGCGGCTGGCCGACGTGGTGAAGTCCGCCCTGGGGTGACCTTCGCCGTACGGGGGTGAGGTGCCGCCCGGTGTTCCTCCTGGAGGGGCGCCGGGCGGCGTCGTGTGCGGCTGGTGCCGGGCGGCAGCCGAAACCGTCGCCGGCCCCCGGGCCATCGCGTCAGGCAGCCCGGATCCGGCGGCGGTGCATCGCCCACAGCGCCTTCTGGACCAGCAGTGTCAGCGTGCCCGCGAGCACGATCCCGCCGAGGTTCGCCGCCAGCTGGCCCACCGAACCCCACGTCTGGGAAAGGTCCTGGTAGCTGAAGGCCACCGCCGCATTGGCGGCTGCGGGCACCGTCGTCACCGAGATCGCGACGCCGATCAGCGCCCCCGACTTCGCCGAGGTGAGGGAGAGCGTCCCGCCGATGCCTGCCAGGAACGCCACCACGAACGACATCCAGTCCGGCTGCCAGATGAACGCCGTATTGGGCCGCTTCGCCTCGATCATCGTCTCCGTGAACAGCCCGAGGCCGTTCATCATCCAGGCGAATCCGGCCGTCAGCACCATCGCCACGGCGAACCCGCCGACCAGCGCCAACAGCGACCGCCACACCAGGCGCGGGGCGCGCTGCACCAGCGCCGTGGAAATGCCGGCCAGTGGCCCGAACTCCGGGCCCACCGCCATTGCGCCCACGATCAGGATCGCGTTGTCCAGCATCACACCGCAGGCCGCGAGCATCGTGGCGATCGTGAGGAACGCTACGTAGGTGACGCTGAACGTCGACTCCTCGTGGGTCGCGTCCGCCAGCTCCTCCCACAGCACCGCGTCCGCGCCCTCGCCCGGCGCCTCCTCCTCGGCCCGGTCGGCATGTGCGGAGAGCGTCAGGTCCGTTTCCTCGACGGTGATCGAGCCGGACTCGTCGATGCCGAGCTCGCGCAGTGATGCGATCAGCTCGTCGCCCGCCTCGCGCGCCACGTCGCACGTCACGACATCGCCCGCGGGGTCGAGGGCGACACCGGGCATGACCACCAGATGCGTGGCGCCGACGGTGTGCTGCACGACGTGCACCACCTCGTCCGTGCGGTCGTGAGGGACGATCAGGCGCAGATGCAGCACGCGGATACTCCCGGGGAGGCTCGGGGGACTCAGAGTTTGCGCAGCGAGAGACGCTGGACCTTGTGGTCCGGGCCCTTGCGCAGCACCAGAGTGGCACGGCCGCGTGTGGGTGCCACATTTTCCAGCAGATTGGGCTTGTTGATGGTCCGCCACATGGTGCGGGCGTACTCCATGGCCTCCTCCTCGGAGACCTGGGTGTACTTGCGGAAGTACGAGAACGGGTTCTGGAAGGCCGTCTCGCGCAGCTTGCGGAAGCGGTTGAGGTACCAGGTCTCGATGTCCTCGGCCCGCGCGTCCACGTACACACTGAAGTCGAAGTAGTCGGCGAGCCCGACCCTGGTGCGGCCGTCCTTGCCGGGGAGCGCGGGCTGCAGCACGTTGAGGCCCTCGACGATCAGGATGTCGGGGCGGCGTACGGTGAGCCGCTCGCCCGGCACGATGTCGTAGATCAGGTGTGAGTAGACGGGCGCCGTCACCTCGTCCTTGCCGGCCTTGATGTCGGCGACGAAACGGGTCAGGGCGCGCCGGTCGTACGACTCGGGGAACCCCTTGCGCGACATCAGCCCGCGCGCCCGGAGCTCCTTCATCGGCAGCAGGAACCCGTCCGTGGTGACGAGCTCGACCCGGGGGTGCTCGGGCCAGCGGGCGAGCAGCGCCTGGAGGATACGGGCACTGGTGGACTTGCCGACGGCGACACTGCCGGCGACCCCGATGACGAACGGGGTGCCCCGCTGCTCGCCATGGCCGTTGCCCGCGTCCCCGAGGAAGGTGTTCAGGGCGCCGCGCAGGCCGGAGGTGGCCTGGACGTAGAGGTTCAGGAGCCGGGAGAGCGGCAGGTAGACGTCGCGTACCTCGTCGAGGTCGATGACGTCCCCGAGCCCGCGCAGCTGCTCCACCTCGTCGGCGGTCAGCGGCAGCGGCGTCTTGTCGCGCAGGGCGCTCCACTCGGCGCGCGACAGGTCGACGTACGGCGTCGCCGCGTGCTCGGCGCGTCGGGGGGTGCTCCGTGGCGGCGAAGTGATCACGGGTTCATTGTTGCGGGAGTTTTGACGCAGTGGGGGGTGGGGTCGGTCACGTGGAAGGGCTGCGGGCCGGTGTCCGCACCCCTGTAGCGGACACCGGCCCGTTTCGTACCACCCTGCGGTCAGGACTTCTGGCCCTTGGCGTCGACGACGGCGGCCCTGATCCGCGCCTCGCTGGTGCGGACCTCCCCGGCCTTGTACTTCTCGGTCGGGACCTTCATCCCGGCGGGAGCCTTCATCTCGTAGTCGTCGGCGGCCACGAAGCGCATGCCCGCGTAGCTGTAGTCGCGGGGGTTGATGAGGATCTCGCGCTGCTCGTGCGAACCGTCCTCCTTCCGGGTGATGGCAATGGCATCGCGCCCGGCGGCGTCCTTCACGAGATGGCCGGTGACCTTCACCCCTGGGACGGTGGCCAGCGCACGGTAGATCCGGGCGAGGGCGTCCGGGGCGATCGGGTACGTCTCGACCATCAGACCCATGGCGCGGAAGCTGTGCTGGGCCTCGGCCTCGGGAGGGCTCTCGGCGGTGTGGCCCGTCGGATAGAACGAGCGGACCTTCGCCAGCAGACGCGCCGGGTCGTCGGGCAGCTCATCGGCGGCCCGGTAGACCTGGCGGGCCGTGCGGTAGTCGGTGTCCTTGCCGTTCTTCGCCGCGGCGGAGTTGTCGTACGGAACCCAGGAATCCGGGTCGTACGAGAACCGGCCCACGGCGGCCGAGCCCGACCGGTACACGGCGGCCGAGCCCGACCGGTACACGGCGGCCGAGCCCGCCTTGGGCTCCCGCTGGGCGATCTTCGTCCGGGTGTAGATCCACTGGTCGTCGCGCGGTTCCGGCGCGGCCTGCTGCTTCGCCAGCTCGTCGGCGGCCCGGTTCAGTACCTCGGCCGGGCTGTCCAGGGTCAGGGGGGCCGCCGCGGTGGCCCCGTGGGTGGGACCGTCCGCGCCGATCTGCGTGGTCAGCAGGGCGGCCGCGGTGATCGCCGCCGCGGCGCCGATCGACGCGATCCGCCAGTCGGCACGCAGCCGGCGGGTGCGCCGGCCGCCCGCAAGGGAGTCCGTCAGCCGCTGCCGGCCGGGAGCGAGCGCGGCACGGTCGGGAACGGGAGCATCCGCGCGCAGCTCGCGCAGCTGGGTCATTTCGTCCATGACGGGCTCAGCTCCATGACGTCGGATGTGAACGCGGGGTCGGTGTGCAGCGCCTCGCGGACCTTGCGGCGGGCGCGGTTGAGGCGGGACCGTACGGTGCCGAGCGGGATGCCCAGCGACTGCGCGACCTCCTCGTATCCGAGGTCGGCCCAGGCGACGAGCAGCAGCACATGGCGGTCGCCGGGGGAGAGCGCGGCGAGCGCTCCGGCCAGCGGCACCTGGGCGGCGATCCGGTTGTCGGAACGGTCGCTCCAGGACGCGGCGACCGTGTCCTGTCCGGTACGGGCCAGGGCGCGCAGACTCCGCTCCTCGCCGCGCCGGTGCTTGCCGATGAGGCTGGCGGCGATGCCGTACAGCCAGGGCCGGGCGCCCCGGCGAGTGGTGTCGTAGCGGCGCCGGGAGCGGAACGCGATGAGGAACGTCTCCGCCGTGATGTCGTCCGCCGCACCCTCCCCGAGGCGGCGGGCGGCGTACCGGTGGATGTCGGGCGCGTGGCGGTCGTAGAGCCCGGCGAAGATCTCCGGCTGCTCCAGCGACTGGGCGACGATCTCGGCGTTGTCGTCGGCTTCGGTGATGGGCCGTCCGGTCGGGGGTCCGGTCACAGGGGCTCCTGGGGCTCTGTCGGTGAGCATGTCACCCCTTGTTCCCCACAGGGCGCAGAAAGGTTCACGGGGCGCAGGGGCTGAGGGCGCAGGCCGTCGGGCCGGTGCCCTCAGCCCCTGTATGAACCCGGTATCAGCCGCGGCGGCCGATCAGCAGCGACCTCAGCACGGACCGGGTCCGGCTCTTCAGCCCGCCTCCCGGCGAGGACGCCGGCCGGGGGACGGGCGTCGGGTGTGTCGTACTGCTTGAGGATCTTGGCGCGCGCCGAGTCGAGCTCGGACTGCTCGATGCGGCCCGCCCGCAGCCTGGCCAGCACGTCCACGAACCCGCCGACCACCGCGTCCTGCTTCTTCGGAAGGGCATCGGCGAACGCGGTGATGGTCGCGAAGTCGTTGTCGCGCGGGTGGTGGCTGCTGTCGGCGATGTACGAGTAGCCGCCGTTCCGGCGCAGATCAGAAGGCCTCGATCTCCTGGATGACACGGTGATCGTCCGGCGTCGGAGGGCGGTCGGCGAAGAGCCTGCTCCGATGCCACGACACACATGGGCTCGTAGCATCGGAGCCCACTCGTGGCGCCTTCGACCGGGCCGCCTCAGACCCCGGCCTTCACCATCAGCTCCCGTCGGGCCCGGGCCGCGGCGCCGACCGGAACCGCGTCGCCGGCCAGGGCCGCCCTGACCAGCCGGACCGGGTGGCCGCTGACCGGCGGGTCGGCGGCGAGCGACGCCAGGACGAGGGGTTCCAGCAGGGGCCAGGCGCGACTGACCCCGCCGCCGACCACCACCGTGGTGATGTCCACGACGCCCGCCGTCATCACGATCGCCTGGGCGATCCCGGCACCGGCGGCACGGTACACCGCGAGGGCGTCCTGGTCGCCGTGACCGGCGGCCTGTGCGACCTCACGGGCGGTCAGCCGGCGGCCGGTGCGGTCCGCGTAGCGGGCACCGATGGAACGGCCGGAGGCCAGGGTCTCCAGATGGCCCCGGCCGCCGCACGAGCAGAGCAGATCACCGAAGCCGGGGATGTGCCCGATCTCGCCGGCCGCGCCGTGCGGCCCGGCGAACAGCGCGCCGCCGGTCCACAGCGCGCCGCCGACCCCGGTGCCCAGGGTCATCCCGAGGACGTCCGACTCGCCGCGCACGGCGCCGCCGGATACCTCCCCGTAGAGGAAGGCGTTGACGTCGTTGTCCAGGAAGGCCGGGACGCCCAGCGCCTCCTCGACGGCGTCCGTCACCGCGAAGCCGGCCCAGCCGGTGAAGGAGTCGCTGGCCACCAGGATGCGGCCGGTGGCGGAGTCCACCACGCCGGCTGCGCCGACCCCGCAGCCGGCGAGGCGACCGGGGGTGCGCTCCAGCAGCGGGGCCAGCGCGCGCAGGGCTGCGCCGATCATGGCCCGGCCGCCGTCGGTCGCCGGAGTTGCCACCTCGGCGCGGTCCAGTACGGTCAGGTCCTCGGCGCAGAGCACCACCTGGGTGGTGGTGCCGCCGATGTCCACTCCGGCGAAGAGCGTACGGTCAGGGGAGCTCATCCCTGGGCCTCCGTCCGGCCGGCCGCGAGCGTGGCCAGGCGTTCGGCTCTGCGACCGCGCTGGATCACCGGGTCGGGCACCGGCACGGCGGCCAGCAGCCGGCGGGTGTAGTCGGTCTCCGGGTGCAGCAGGGTCGCACCGGTGGCGCCCTGTTCCTCGATCCGGCCGGCCCGCATCACCACGACGCGCTGGGCGAAGTGCTGTACGACGGCCAGGTCGTGGGAGACGAAGAGACAGGCGAAGCCCAGCTCGTCCTGGAGCTCGGAGATCACTTCGAGCACCGCCTCCTGCACGCTCACGTCGAGCGCGCTGGTGGGTTCGTCGGCGACCAGCAGTCGGGGCTCCAGGACCAGGGCGCGGGCCAGGCTGACCCGCTGGCGCTGACCGCCGGAGAGCTCCCGGGGGGCGCGCCGGGCGAGTTCACGCGGCAGCCGGACCCGGTCGAGCACGGCGGCGACCTTGCTCTGGCGGTCCTTGGCGGAGAGCTCGCGGCGGTGCACCCTGAGCGGCTCGGCGATGCACTCGCCGACCGTCATCCGGGCGTCCAGCGAGGCCACCGGGTCCTGGAGGACCACGCCGATACCGGCCCGCAGCGCCCGGCGGGCCCGGGACCGGGTGCGGCCCAGGTCGGTGCCGAACAGTGAGACGGTGCCGGAGCTCGGCGGGATCAGACCGAGCGCGACCCGGGACGCGGTGGACTTGCCGGATCCCGACTCGCCCACCAGGCCCAGGGTCTCCCCGGCGTGGACGGTGAGCGAGACCCCGTCCAGAGCCCGCACGGCGCCCGTCCCACGACCGAACACCACGGATATGTCGCGGAGTTCGACCACCGGATCGGTGTCCGGGCGGGGGGCGGCGGCCGGTGCGGCCGGCCGGCCCGCCTCCGCGACCGACAGCCGGGGCACCGCGGCCAGCAGCCGCTTGGTGTAGTCGTGGGACGGGCGGAGCAGCACGTCCTCGACGGGTCCGGTCTCCACGATCTCACCGTGGTACATCACGGCGACCCGGTCGGCGAAGTCGGCGACCACGCCCATGTTGTGAGTGACCAGCAGGACACCGGTGCCGGTTTCGACGGCGAGCCGGCGCAGCAGGTCGAGGATCTCGGCCTGCACCGTGACGTCCAGCGCGGTGGTCGGCTCGTCGGCGATCAGCAGGGCGGGCTCGTTGGCGATGGCCATGGCGATGACCACCCGCTGACGCTGTCCGCCGGAGAGCTGGAAGGGGTAGGCGGTGGCCCGCCTCTCCGGCTCGGGGATGCCGACCTTGCGGAGGAGTTCGACGGCCTCGGCGGCGGCGTCCTTGGCGGAAACCTTGCGGTGGTTGCGGATCACCTCGGCGATCTGCTTGCCGATCCGGGTCAGCGGGTCCAGCGCGGTGGCCGGCTCCTGGAACACCATGGAGACGGTCCGGCCGCGCAGCACCGCCAGATCGGCCTCACGGGCACCGACCACCGGGGTGCCGGCGATGGTGGCGAAGCCGGTGGCACGGGCGTTGCCGTCCAGCAGGCCCATCGCGGCCAGCGCGATGGTGGACTTGCCGGAGCCCGACTCGCCGACCAGGGCGAGCGTCTCGCCGGGGCTGACGCGCAGGGAGACGCCTCGGACGGCCGGCACTTCGCCGGTCTCGGTGGTGAAGACGACGCCGAGGTCGTCGAGTTCGAGAATCGGCTCGGCCGGCGGGGCGGCGGAGCCCTGGGTGGCGGTCATCCGCGTCCCCTCACGTCGAATGCGTCGCGGAGTCCGTCCCCGATCGCGTTGAACGCCCACACCACCAGGATGATGGCAAGGCCCGGCGGCAGGATGAGCCACCAGTAGCCGGAGTACGCGGCGGTGAGACCGGCCGAGAGCATGCCGCCCCAGTCGGTGGCCGGCGGCTGGACGCCCAGGCCCAGGTAGGAGACGTAGGCGACCAGCAGGATGGCGTCGGCGATCTGGAACGTGGCCGCGACGATGATGGTCGAGACCGAGTTCGGCAGGATGTGCCGGGTGATCGCCCGGGCGTGCGTTCCACCGATGGCCCGCAGGGTCAGGACGTAGTCGCGGTTCTTCAGGCTCAGCGTCTCGGCCCGGATCAGCCGGGACGGCACCAGCCAGGAGACGAAGCCCAGGATGACGATCAGCCCGGTCAGATCCGGGGTGGTGATGGCCGAGACCACCAGCAGGATGAAGAGCGCCGGGATGGCGATCCCCGCGTCCACGATCCGCATCATGACCGCGTCGATCCAGCCGCCCGCGTAGCCGGCGACGGCGCCCCACAGGGTGCCGATCACGGTGGCCAGGATGCCCGCGGCGAGGCCGACGATCAGCGACACCTTGCCGCCGTACATCAACCGGCCCAGTTCGTCGTGGCCGACCGCGTCGGTACCGAGCCAGTGCGAACCGCTGGGTGCGAGGTTGACCTGCTGGAGCATGGTGTGGGTCTGGTCGGTGGAGTACACCAGCGGACCGACGAAGCAGAGCAGGAAGAAGAAGACCACGACACCGAGTCCGACCACGGCGAGCCGGTTGCGCAGGAAGCGCCGGACGGCGAGCCGGGAGCCGGACGGGGTATCGGCGGCCGTGGCTGTGATGGGCGCCTGGCTCGGCTGGATGACGGCGCTCATGCCCGGCCTGCCTTCACTCGGGGGTCGATGATCCGCTGGGCGATGTCGGCGAGCAGTGTGCCGACCACCGTGGCGGTCGCGATGACCAGCACACAGCCCAGCAGCACCGGATAGTCGGACGACTGCGCGGCGGTCCAGAAGAGCAGGCCCATACCGGGGTAGTTGAAGAGCTGCTCCACCACCAGGGCGCCGCCGAACAGCACCGGCACGTAGTAGCCGAGCATGGCGACCACCGGCGTCAGCGAGTTGCGGAACACATGACGCCACAGGATGGCGCGGGAGCGGGAGCCGCCGGCCCGCGCCGTCCTGACGTAGTCCTCGGAGAGGTTCTCCAGGGTGGCCGCCCGCATGTAGCGGCTGAACACCGCGATCATCGAGGCGGCACCGGCGACGACCGGCAGCACCAGCGCCTGCGGGTCGGAGAGCACCTGGGCGAGCGTGTCCCCCTGCGGGGCCTGGGACGGGAACCACGGCAGCGCCTGGCTGAACACCAGCACCAGGATCAGCCCGAGGAAGTAGACGGGCGTGGAGTAGGCGATGAAGCTCAGCGTGGTGATGACGTAGTCGACCGGCTTGTTGCGCCGGACGGCCTGCCACATGCCCAGCGGGATGGCCAGCACGAGGCCGACGACCGCCGACAGGGCGGTGAGGAGCAGGGTCTTGGCCAGCCGCTCGGTAATGAGCTGGGAGACCGGCTCATTGAGCGTGTACGAGGTTCCGAGGTCGCCGTGCAGCAGCTGGTTCAGGTAGTAGAAGTACTGCACGGGGAGGGGCTTGTCGAGGCCCTGCTCGTGGTTGAAGGACGCGATCTGCTGCGCCGTGGCCTGCGGGCCGAGGATCCCGCGAGCGGGACCCCCGGGCAGGGCGTGCAGCAGACCGAAGACCACGATCGTCACGATGACGATCACCACGACGGCTTGAAGGACGCGTCTGATCAGGTACGAGGAAGTGCTCATGTGTTTTCCGGTCGCTTCGGCTCAGTGGTACGCGTGGTCACCGACCGGGCTCAATTGGTGGTCCACTTCCACATGGCGGGGTGGAAGTTGGCGAGCGAGTCCTGGGCGAAGCCGTCCAGGCCCTTCTTGACCACGGAGACCTGGTAGTCCGGCTCCGGCAGCCAGATGACCGGGAGGTCCTTGGCCAGGGCGGCGCTGTACTGCTGCACCGCATCGTCGGAGGAGGACGTGGTGGTCTGGGTGATCAGCTCGTCCACGGCGGGGTTGGTGTAGCTGCCGAAGTTGGAGCCGCCGCCGGTGGCGAAGAGGGAGTCACCGCTCGGGTATGCCGGGAAGTACCAGCTGCCCGCGGTGCCGAAGAACGACAGCTGCCACTTGCAGCCGGCCTCGTCGGCCTTGCACTGGCCGGACTGCGAGAGGACCGAGTTGACCGGGGCGGTCTTGATGGTGAAGTCGATGCCGGTCTTGGCGAACGACGACTGCAGGGCGCTCATCATGTTGTCGGTCACGGTGGAACCGGACTGTGAGAGCACCTGCATCCGGAACTTGGTGCCCTTGTCCACGCCGGCGCCGCACTGGTCGTCGCCGGTACCCGGGTCGGTGCACACCAGGGTGCCGTTCTGCTCGGTCCAGCCGTGGCTGGTCAGCAGCTCCTTCGCCTTGGCGGTGGAGAACGGGTACGGGTTGTTCTTCTGCTCCGTCGAGACGAAGGACGAGCTCTGGCCCTGCGGGATCGGGCCGTAGGTGGGGACCGCGGTGCCGTTGAAGACGACCTTGGAGAGGGTGGTCTGGTCCACCGACATCTGGATCGCCTGGCGGGCGTAGAGCTGCTTGAAGACCGCGCCCATGGCGGGGTTGTTGAAGTTGTAGGGCATGTAGGTGATGGCCCAGCCGGACCACGGCTTCACCACGTAGCCCTTGGAGGTGAAGGACGACTCCTGGCTGAGGTTGGTGGCGTTGATGTAGCCGTAGTCGACCGTGCCGGCCCGGAGCGCGTTCTCCTCGGCGTCCGTGGTGGTGAACGGCAGCAGGTTCACGTTCTTGATGTTGGCCTTGCCACCGCCGTCGTACGCGGCGTTGGCGGTCAGCTCGACCTTGCCCGCCGTGGAGAACGACTTGATGGTGTACGGGCCGCTGACCGTCTTCCAGAGCGGGTCGGTGGCGTAGCCGGAGATCTTCTTGGCCGCGTCGTTCAGGTACGACCAGACCTTCTTGGCGCCCGCGGGGGTGCGGTCGAGGTCCGACACGGCGTCCGAGTCGCTGGTCTTGTCCCAGACGTGCTGCGGCATCGGACGGATCATGCTCAACTCGTTGGCGAGCATCCACTGCTGGTTGTACGCCCGGTCGAAGGTGAGGGTGAAGTGCGTTTCGTCGACGATCTTCAGCGAGGTCCAGTTGTCCGGCGCCTTGCCCGGGCTGTAGCTGGCCCAGTCGGCCTTGTTGGCCTTGACCAGGTTGAACCAGAACTCCACGTCACGGGAGGTGATCTGCTTGCCGTCGCTCCACTTCCGGTCGCCGAGCGTGATCGTGACGCTCTTGCTGTCCTTGGCGAAGTCGGCGGCGGTGGCCAGCGAGTTGTCCTTGTTCCAGCCGACCTTGCCGGTGGAGCCGTCGTACGCGATCAACGGCTCCCAGAGGGACTGGGATATGGAGGAGTTGTTGGTGTTCAGGTGCGCGGCGGTGCCGATCGGGAGGATCCAGTTCGGCGTGAAGTTGGCCGGCAGCGCGTAGTTGATGGTGTCCGAAGAGCCGGACGCGGACGACGAGGTGCCGCCACCGGAACAGCCGGTCAGCAGAGCACCCGCGGTGACAACGGCGCCCGCGACGAGGGCCCAGCGGCGGCTGTTCGCCGTGTGAGCAAGGAACATGACTCTCCTCAGAGTGAAGGGGCCCCTGTGTGTCCCAGGACCGGCACTGCGTTCACGACAGCTAACGCCGGACACTCCGAAGAAACAAACAAGAATTAGTAAAAAGTAAGTAACTGCGCCGCCGAAAAAAGCCCCCTCGCCCCGATCGATCCTCTTCATTGGGTGGATTTGCGTGGATTGAAGGGGCTTCAGGTCTGGCTCACTTCCTTCGCGAGGCTGTTCCCCCGCGCCAAGCGCGGGCGTATCGTCTCTCGCCACACACACCATTGCGGAAGTTACTTCGTACATGACTGGAATAAGTGCAGGGGACCGCAAGGCCATGAAAAGCACCCCGGCCCTCGCCGCGCGGGTCCTGGAACTCGTGGCATCGGGCCAGGCCTCGTCACGCGCCGAACTCGCCGGACTGCTGGGGGCCGCGGCCTCCACCATCTCGCTCACCGTGGCCCATCTGGTGGAGCGCGGGCTGATCGCCGAGGAGGGCACCCAGTCCTCCACCGGGGGGCGCCCCCGCAAAGCGCTGAGACTGGGAAGTAATGACGAGTTCGCCGTCGCCGCCGATCTCGGCGGCCGGCACGCCCGGATCGGTGTGGTGCTGCCCGGCGGCGGTCTGACCGATGTCTCGACCGTCCCCTTCGTGATCGCCGACGGCCCCGAGGCGGCCCTGCCCCGGCTCGCCGAGACCCTGGAGGCGCTGGCCGAGCAGCGCGGCCGCAGCCGGCTGCGCGGGGTCGGGCTCTCGCTGCCCGGGCCGGTGGACGTCGCGTCGGGCTCGGTCGTCCTGCCGTCCCGGATGCCGGGCTGGAACCGTTTCCCGGTCACCGCCTGGCTGGAGGAACGCTTCGGCGTCCCGGCCGCCGTGGACAACGACGCCAACTGCATGGCGGTCGGCGAGCACACCGTACGGCCCGCCGAGCACCGGCAGACGATCATGGTGAAGATCGGCTCCGCGATCGGCGCCGGCGTCATCGCCGACGGACGTCTCTACCGGGGCGCCACCGGCGCGGCCGGTGACATCACCCACATCCGGATCGACGGCGGCGCCGACATCCCCTGTTCCTGCGGCAACACCGGCTGCCTGGAAACCGTGGCGTCCGGCGCCGCCCTGGTCCGCATCCTGCGCGAGCGCGGGGCCGACGTCAGCAGCACCGAGGACGTGGCCCGGCTGGCCATCGACGCCGACCCGGAGGCCACCCGCGCGGTCCGCAGGGCCGGCGACTATCTCGGCCAAGTGCTCGCCGCCAACGTCAACTTCTTCAACCCGGACGCCGTCTATCTCGGCGGCATCCTCTCCACCCTGGAGCCGTTCGTCGCCGCCGTGCGCAGCCAGCTCTACGAGAGCTGCCACCCGCTGGTCACCGAACACCTCACCATCGAGCGGGCCAGCCTGGGCGCCGACGCCGGACTGGTCGGCGCCGGGCAGTTCGCCCTGCAGCGCGCCCTGGCCCTCGCCCTGCGCGGGGTCGGCGGAACCGACCAATTCCGCGCCCCGGCGCCCCGCCACGCCTGACACCCCACCCCCTACGAGGAGCCATGCCGCAATCCCGCACCGCCGCAGCCCGCCCGGTCATCGCCATCGCCGGACTCGGCATTGAGTCGTCCACCTTCTCTCCCGCCCGCACCCAGGCCCCCGCCTTCCACCCCTCGCACGGCGCCGAAGTGCTGGACCGCTACCCCTTCCTGGCGCCCGGTGAGGAACTGCGCGAGGCGGCCGACTGGCACGGCGCCCTGGTCGGCAAGTCGCTGCCGGGCGGCACCGTCACCGCCTCCGCCTGGGCCGAGCTGACCGACGAACTGATCGAGCGGCTCGCCGCGCTGCCCAAGCCGGACGGCCTCTGGTACGACATCCACGGCGCCATGACCGTGGAGGGCATCGACGACGCCGAGGCGGTGCTGCTGGAGCGCATCCGCGCCACCGTCGGCCCCGACGTGATCATCTCCACCTCGATGGACCTGCACGGCAACGTCTCCCGCGAACTCGCCCACGGCAGCGACCTGATCACCTGCTACCGGATGGCCCCGCACGAGGACCACATGGAGACCAAGGAGCGGGCCGTCCGCAACCTGGTGGACCTGCTGGTCTCCGGCGCGCCCCGCCCGGTCAAGGCCTGGGTGCCGGTGCCGGTGCTGCTGGCCGGCGAGCAGACCTCCACCCGGATCGAGCCGGCCAAGAGCGTGTACGCGGCCGTGGACGAGGTCGAGGCCATGGACGGCGTGATCGACGCCGCGATATGGGTCGGCTACGCCTGGGCCGACGAACCGCGCAACCGCGCCGTGGTGGTGGTTACCGGCACCGACCAGGCCGCCGTGTCGGCCGGCTCCGAGCGCCTGGCCCAGGGCTTCTGGAAGGCCCGCGACGACTTCGACTTCGTCGCCCCGACCGGCACCTTCGACGGCATCCTGGACGAGGCCCTGGCCTCCGACCGGAGCCCGTACTTCATCAGCGACACCGGGGACAACCCGACCGCCGGCGGCGCCGGTGACGTGACCTGGGGCCTGACCCGGCTGCTGACCCGCCCGGAGTTCCAGGAGGACGACGGCCCGACCGTCATCTACGCCTCGGTGCCCGGACCGGCCGCCGTCGAGACCGCCGTCGCCGCCGGTGTCGGCGCCACCGTCAAGGTCACCGCCGGCGCTGAGGTGGACGACCGGCACGCGGGTCCGGTCACCCTGACCGGTGTGGTGCATGCCATTCGGCACGGCGACCGCGACGCCGAGACCGAGGTCGTCATCCGGGTCGGCAGCGTGTACGCGATTCTCACCAGGCTCCGCAAGCCCTACCACCACGAGCACGATTTTACCGACCTGGACCTCGACCCGCGCGGCGCCGACATCGTGATCGTGAAGATCGGTTACCTGGAGCCCGAGCTCTTCGACATGTCGGTCGGCTGGAAGATGGCGCTCACCCCCGGCGGGGTGGACCAGGACTTGGTACGTCTGGGCCACCACCGCATCCGCCGCCCGATGTTCCCCTTCGACCGCGAGATGGCCGACCCGGACCTGTCGGCCCGTATCATCCCCGCCTCCGACCAGCCGCTGACCGGGGACGACGAGTGACCGCACGCCCCGCTCTGGAGATCGCCGTCACCTCACCGGCCGGCGCCCGCGCCGCCCGGGAGAACGGCGCCGACCGGGTCGAGCTCTGCATCGCCCTGGAGCTGGGTGGCCTGACCCCGTCGGCGGCACTGGTGGAGGCGGTCGCGGGGGAGGGGCTGCCGGTGCAGGTGCTGGTCAGGTGCCGGCCCGGCGATTTCGTCCATGACGCGGAGGAGATCACGCTGATGGCCGCCGAGGTGCGGTCCGTCATCGCCTCCGGCGCCTCCGGTGTGGTGATCGGCGCGCTGACCGCGGACGGCGCCTTGGACACCGTGGCGGTCGCCCGACTCGCCGAAGCGGCCCGCGCCTCGGGCCGCCCGGTGGACATCACCCTGCACCGCGCCATCGACCAGTCCGCCGACCCGGTGGCCGCCGCGGCACTGCTGCCCTCGCTCGGCCTCACCCGGGTCCTCACCTCGGGTGGTGCCCCCACCGCGGCCGAGGGGCTGGAGGCGATCGCCGCGATGGCCGCCGCCGCACCCGGGGTGCAGGTGATGGCCGGCGGCGGGGTGCGCCCCGCCGATATCCCGGCCCTGACCTCCGCCGGAGCCGCCGCCGTCCACCTATCCGCCAAGACCAGGGCGCTGCCCCGGCGTGGCGGCGGCTGGGTACCGCTCGGCGCCGGGGGTGCGTCGGCTGAGCAGGACACCCACTTCGTCACCGATCCCGAAGTGGTGGCCGAGGCACGGCGGGCGGTGGGGACGGAGGGCTAGTGTCCTGCGCCGGGAATTCGATCAAGATATGTGGCGAGGCGTTCGAGGATCTCGTCGGCGCTCTTCGTCCGGGCGAAGGGGCGGGGCTGGCAGGTGCGGCAGATCGAGACGGATCCGCTGTCCGCGCGGCTCGTTGTCACTGCCCCGGGCACCGGTGAGCAGTGCGAGGTGGACATCCTCATAGAGGCGCTCGGGTATCCGGCTGTGCAGAGCGATTACGGTCCCGTGCTCGCCGTCGGGGATGTCGTCGGGACGAAGGCGCGCGCCCTGGCCGGCCGCGGACTTCCCCGGGACCTGATCGACGTTCACGCCGCCTCCGGCCGCCGGCCCGAGGCGGAGCCGGAGGTGTTCGGTCGCCGTCACGCGAGAGAGGAGTTCTCCCTCGTGGACCTTCGGGCGCGGCCGGCCGGGGCGTACTGGATCAACGACGCCGGGTTCGAGGCCTGCGGCCTGAGCGAGCAGCAGATCGCGGCGCTTCGGCGGTGGGCGCAGGTGGGAAGCGGACCCGGGGCTGCGACTCGCGGAGGATTACGGCGACTCCACCGACGAGTGATCCCGGGCGCCCCCTCCCCTTCTGCGACGATGCCGAGTGAAGTCAGGGGAGGGCGGCCACGAAAGGATCGGGATCGTTATGTGTGGAATCGTCGGGTACGTCGGTGGGCAGTCCGCGCTTGATGTTGTCGTCGCAGGGCTGAAGCGCCTCGAATACCGCGGGTACGACTCCGCAGGTGTCGCCGTTCTCGCGGACGGCGGGCTGGCCTCCATGAAGAAGGCCGGCAAGCTCGTCAATCTGGAGAAGGCGCTGGCCGAACAGCCTCTTCCGGCCGGGACCACCGCGATCGGGCACACCCGGTGGGCCACCCACGGCGGGCCCACCGATGCCAACGCCCACCCGCACCTCGACAACGCGGGCCGCGTCGCCGTCGTGCACAACGGGATCATCGAGAACTTCGCCGGGCTGCGCGCCGAACTCGCCGAGCGCGGGCATGATCTGGCGTCCGAGACCGACACCGAGGTCGTCGCCCATCTGTTCGCCGAGGCGTACTCGTCGACCGGTGACCCGGCAGAGGCGATGCGACAGGTCTGCCGGCAGCTCGAAGGGGCGTTCACCCTGGTTGCCGTGCATGCCGATGAGCCGGATGTGGTGGTGGGAGCCCGGCGGAACTCACCGCTCGTGGTCGGGGTCGGGGACGGGGAGGCGTTCCTGGCCTCCGATGTGGCGGCGTTCATCGCGCACACCCGGTCAGCGATCGAGCTGGGGCAGGATCAGGTCGTCGAGCTGCGCCGGGAGTCCGTCACGGTCACCGACTTCGACGGGCAGCCCGCCGAGGTCCGTAAGTACCACGTGGACTGGGACGCCTCCGCCGCCGAGAAGGGCGGCTACGACTACTTCATGCTCAAGGAGATCGCCGAGCAGCCGAAGGCCGTGGCCGACACGCTCCTCGGGCGGATCGACCGCTCGGGCTCGCTCCACCTCGACGAGGTGCGCATCGCGCCGAGCGTGCTCCGGGAGGTCGACAAGGTCGTCGTCGTGGCCTGCGGGACCGCGTACCACGCCGGGATGATTGCCAAGTACGCCATCGAGCACTGGACCAGGCTGCCCTGCGAGACGGAGCTCGCCAGCGAGTTCCGATACCGCGACCCGATCCTCGACCAGCGCACCCTCGTCATCGCGATCTCCCAGTCCGGCGAGACGATGGACACGCTGATGGCGCTGCGGCACGCCCGCGAGCAGGGCGCGAAGGTCCTCGCCATCTGCAATACGAACGGGTCGACCATTCCGCGTGAGTCCGACGCGGTGCTGTACACGCACGCCGGGCCGGAGGTCGCCGTCGCCTCGACCAAGGCGTTCCTGACGCAGCTCGTCGCCTGCTACCTCGTCGCCCTGTATCTCGGCCAGACCCGCGGTACGAAGTGGGGCGACGAGATCCGGACCGTCGTCCGGCAGCTCTCCGAGGTCCCCGGGCAGGTCGAACGGGTCCTGGAGACCATGGAGCCGGTGCGCGCGCTGGCCCGTTCGCTCGCGCACAAGAACACCGTCCTCTTCCTGGGGCGCCACGTCGGCTATCCGGTCGCCCTCGAAGGGGCGTTGAAGCTCAAGGAACTCGCCTACATGCACGCCGAGGGCTTCGCCGCCGGCGAGCTCAAGCACGGGCCGATCGCGCTGATCGAGGACGATCTGCCGGTCGTCGTGGTCGTGCCGTCGCCGCGCGGGCGTTCGGTGCTCCACGAAAAGATCGTGTCGAACATCCAGGAGATCCGGGCCCGCGGCGCCCGCACCATCGTCATCGCCGAGGAGGGCGACGAGGCGGTCGTTCCGTACGCCGATCATCTGATCTGGATCCCCGCTGCGCCTACGCTGCTTCAGCCGCTGGTGGCGACCGTGCCCTTGCAGGTCTTCGCCTGTGAACTGGCCACCGCCCGCGGCAACGAGGTGGACCAGCCGCGCAATCTGGCGAAGTCCGTGACCGTCGAGTGAGTCGAAGAATGAGTGAGTGAGCGCGTGATCATCGGGGTCGGTATCGATGTGGCAGAGATCGAACGGTTCGGCGCGGCGCTGGAGCGTACGCCGCATCTGGCTCAGCGGCTTTTCCTGGAGCGGGAGTTGCTGCTGCCCAGCGGTGAGCGGCGCGGTATCGCCTCGCTGGCCGCCAGGTTCGCCGCCAAGGAAGCCGTCGCGAAGGCGCTCGGTGCGCCGGGCGGGCTGCTGTGGACGGACGCCGAGGTGTACGTCGAGGACAGCGGGCAGCCCCAGCTGCGGGTCCGCGGCAGCGTCGCCGCCTGCGCCGCCGAGCGGGGCGTACGGCACTGGCACGTCTCGCTGAGCCATGACGCGGGGGTGGCGTCGGCCGTGGTGATCGCGGAAGGTTGACCGTATGCGAACTGCGTACAGCGTGAAGACCGTACGGGCTGCCGAGCGTGCCCTGATGGCACGGCTGCCGGAGGGTGCCCTGATGCAGCGGGCCGCCGCGGGACTCGCTGTGGCCTGCGGCGATCTGCTGCGGCGCAATGGCCGCGTGTACGGGTCCCGGGTCGTCCTGCTCGTCGGCAGCGGCGACAACGGCGGCGACGCGCTGTACGCGGGCGCCCGGCTGGCCCGGCGCGGCGCGGGCGTCCGCGCGCTGCTGACCTCGCCGGGCCGCGCCCACGAGGGCGGGGTCGCGGCGCTCCGCGCGGCGGGCGGGCTGGCCCAGGACGCGGCGCAGGTGGGCACGGACCGGATCGGCCGTGTCGATCTGGTGGTCGACGGCATCACCGGCATCGGCGGGCGCGGCGGGCTGCGCCCGGACGCGGCCGTGCTGGTGCGCGCCTACGAGGCGACCGGGGCGCCGATCCTCGCCGTCGACCTGCCCAGCGGCGTCGAGGCGGACACCGGGGAGGTGCTCGGCGACGCCGTGCGGGCCGATGCGACGGTCACCTTCGGTGCGTACAAGCCGGGGCTGCTCATCGACCCGGCCGCCGACCTGGCGGGCGCGCTGCACCTCGTCGACATCGGGCTCGGCGACGAGCTGCCCGGCGTACCCGATCTGGAGGCGCTGCAGTACGCCGATGTCGCCGCGCTGCTGCCGCTTCCCGGCAGCGAGAGCGACAAGTACCGGCGTGGTGTCGTCGGCATCGTTGCCGGGTCCGCGCGGTATCCGGGCGCGGCGGTGCTCGCCGTCGGCGGGGCGCTGCGGGGCGGTGCGGGCGCGGTGCGGTACGTCGGTCCGGGCGCCGGTGCCGTGATCGCCCGGCACCCGGAGACCCTGGTCCACACGGGCCCGCCGTCGAAGGCAGGACGGGTGCAGGCGTGGGTCGTCGGACCCGGGCTCGGGGACGGTACGGACGCCGTCTCGGCGGTCGCCGATGTGCTGGACGCCGAGGTTCCGGTGCTTGTCGACGCGGACGGGCTGCGGCTGCTCGACGCCGCCGTCCTGCGGTCGCGCACCGCGCCGACGGTGCTCACCCCGCACGCCGGGGAGGCCGCCGCGCTGCTCGGCGTCCCGCGCGAGGAGGTCGAGGAGGAGCGGCTCGCCGCTGTCCGGGAGCTCGCCGCCCGCTACCGCTCCACCGTGCTGCTCAAGGGGTCGACGACCCTGGTCGCCGACGCCACCGGACGCGCACCCGTACGGGTCAACCCGACCGGCACATCCTGGCTGGCCACGGCGGGCAGCGGCGACGTCCTCTCCGGGCTGACCGGTTCCCTGCTGGCCGCGGGTCTCGACCCGCGCGACGCCGCCTCCGCCGGCGCCTACCTGCACGGCCTCGCCGCCCGCCACGCCTCGGACGGCGGCCCGGTCTCCGCCCAGGACGTCGCGGACGCGGTCCCCGCGGCGTGGCGTGACGTGCGGGCCTGAGAGATCCTGGGCACCGGACACGGAACCGCGGAGGAGAGCCGGTGAGGAGTGGTCGACGGTGGGCAGCGACTCCGTACGCGTACGCCGGGTGTACGACCCGCAGGAGGACGGTGACGGGACCCGCGTCCTCGTCGACCGGCTCTGGCCCCGCGGCGTCGCCAAGGACCGGGCACGGATCGACCGGTGGCTGAAGGACCTCACCCCGTCGAACGAACTCCGCTCCTGGTACCACGAGGACCGCAGTGGCACCCGCTACGACGACTTCGTGGACCGCTACCGCGCCGAACTCGCCGACCCCTCCCACACGGCGGCGGTGCGTGAGCTGGTCGAGCTGGTCCGCGCGGGCGGGCCGGTGACCCTCGTCACAGCGGTGAAGGACGTCCCGCACAGCCATGTCCCGGTCCTCGTCGACCACGTGGAACATGAGCTGCGCCATCGGTGACATCAGCGGCCTCGTGACCCCTGCCGCCACCGGTGACGCACCCCGGGCCGTGCTTCCGGATCGGGCCGGACCCCGTCGGCCCGGCATGATCCGAAAGAAAGGCCCTGACCGCACACGGCACCTGAGGGTCCTGGCGTACGCCTCTGAGAGACTGGGCGCGATGAACGAGACAGCGTCCTTGAGAGCCCGAGCCGAGATCGACCTCGCCGCGCTGCGCGCCAACGTGCGTGTTCTGCGCGCCCGGGCGGCCGGCGCGCAACTCATGGCCGTCGTCAAATCCGATGCGTACGGGCACGGGGCGGTGCCCTGTGCCAGGGCCGCGCTCGAAGCCGGGGCGACCTGGCTCGGCACCGCGACCCCGCACGAGGCGCTCGCCCTGCGCGCCGCCGGGCTCGGCGGCCGGGTGATGTGCTGGCTGTGGACACCGGGCGGCCCCTGGCACGAGGCGATCGAGGCCGACATCGATGTGTCGGTCAGCGGCATGTGGGCGCTGCGCGAGGTCGTCGCCGCGGCCCGGGAGGCCGGACGGCCGGCCCGTATCCAGCTCAAGGCCGACACGGGACTGGGGCGCAACGGCTGCCAGCCCGCCGACTGGCCCGAACTGGTCTCCGCCGCCCGCACCGCCGAGGACGAGGGCACGGTGAAGGTCACCGGCCTCTGGTCCCACTTCGCCTGCGCCGACGAGCCCGGCCATCCGTCGATCGCCGCCCAGCTGGCGGTGTACCGCGACATGGTCGCGCACGCGGAGAAGGCGGGCGTCGAACCCGAGGTGCGGCACATGGCCAACTCCCCGGCGACGCTGACGATCCCCGAGTCGCACTTCGACCTCGTGCGGACCGGCATCGCCATGTACGGCATCTCGCCCAGCCCGGAGCTGGGCACCCCGGCCGACTTCGGGCTGCGCCCCGTGATGACGCTCGCCGCGTCGGTCGCCCTGGTCAAGCAGGTGCCGGCCGGGCACGGCATCAGCTACGGGCACCACTACACGACGTCCGCCGAGACGACACTCGGCCTGATCCCGCTCGGCTACGCGGACGGCATTCCGCGCCACGCCTCCGGGCGCGGCCCGGTCCTGGTCGGCGGCGCCCGGCGGCGGGTCGCCGGCCGGGTGGCCATGGACCAGTTCGTCGTCGATCTCGACGGGGACACCGTCGAGGTGGGCAGCGACGCGGTGCTCTTCGGCCCGGGGGACCGGGGCGAGCCGAGCGCCGAGGACTGGGCGGAGGCGGCCGGCACGATCGCGTACGAGATCGTCACCCGCATCGGCGGCCGCGTGCCGCGCGTCTATCTGAACGAGATCCCGACCGGTTCTCTCTGATCCGCTCTGTCCTGCACGTCCTGACCTGACCTGACGGACAACGACCGACGAGGAGCACGGCACGGTGAGCGAGATCAGCGCGGGGGACGCGATGGCGACGGCCGCTTCGGCGGTCGGCTGGCGCCGGGCAGGCATCGCCGGAGCCGCCATAGGCGTGATCGCCGCCGGTGCGGCAGCCGGTGTCGCGGTCGAGCGGATGACCGTCGGCCGGGGCATGCGCAGGCGGGCCAGGCTGGCGCTGGACGCCTCGGGGCCGTACGGCTCGCTGCGCGGCATGCCCGGCCGGGCCGCCGCCGACGACGGCACCGAGCTGTACTACGAGACCGACGAGGTCGAACCCGACGGCGGTACGGGCACGGGCGCCGGACCGGGTGCGGGCTCCGGGCCCGCCGGTACCGGACCGCGCAGACGCCGGCTCTTCGGCCGCAAGGTCCCCGGGCCCGTTACCGTCGTCTTCAGCCACGGCTACTGCCTCAGCCAGGACTCCTGGCACTTCCAGCGGGCGGCGCTGCGCGGCCTGGTGCGCACCGTGCACTGGGACCAGCGCAGCCACGGCCGGTCCGAGCGCGGCCGGGACCAGGCGCAGGGCGTGACGGTCGGGATCGACCAGCTCGGCCGCGATCTGAAGGCGGTCATCGACGCGGCGGCCCCCGAGGGGCGGCTGGTACTGGTCGGGCACTCGATGGGCGGCATGACGATCATGGCGCTCGCCGAGCAGTACCCGCAGCTGATCCGGGACCGGGTCGCCGCCGTCGCCTTTGTCGGTACGTCGAGCGGGAAGCTCGGCGAGGTCAGCTTCGGGCTGCCGGTCGCGGGTGTGAACGCCGTGCGGCGGGTGCTGCCCGGGGTGCTGAAGGCGCTCGGCTCGCAGGCGGAGCTGGTGGAGCGGGGCCGGCGGGCGACCGCCGATCTCTTCGCCGGGCTCATCAAGCGGTACTCGTTCGGTTCCCGGGACGTGGACCCGGCGGTCGAGCGGTTCGCCGAGCGGCTCATCGAGTCCACACCGATCGACGTGGTCGCGGAGTTCTACCCGGCCTTCACCGAGCACGACAAGAGCACGGCGCTGCCCGCGTTCCGGGACGTGCCGGTGCTGATCCTGGCGGGCGACAAGGACCTGGTGACACCCAGTTCGCACAGCGAGGCGATCGCCGACCAGCTGCCGGACGCGGAGCTTGTCATCGTGCCGGACGGCGGGCATCTGGTGATGCTGGAGCACCCGGAGACGGTGACCGACCGGCTGGCGGACCTGCTGGTACGGATCGGAGCCGTACCGGCAGCGGCTAACGTTGGCGGGCATGGAAGCACCGCACAACAGCCCGGCAGCTGAAACCGCGCACGCCCCGGCGGCCATGACCGCACAGGCCCAGGTCATCGCCCGTCTCGATGTCACGTCCGCCGAACAGATGCAGGCGCTGGGCCGCCGTCTCGCCGGTCTGCTGCGCCCCGGCGACCTCGTGATGCTCAGCGGCGAGCTCGGCGCCGGGAAGACGACACTGACCCGGGGGCTCGGCGAGGGTCTCGGGGTGCGCGGCGCCATCACCTCTCCCACCTTTGTGATCGCCCGCGTCCACCCGTCCCTGAGCGGGGGTCCGGCGCTCGTCCATGTCGACGCGTACCGGCTGGGCGGCGGCCTCGACGAGATGGAGGACCTGGACCTCGATGTGTCGCTGCCGGAGTCGGTGGTGGTCGTGGAGTGGGGCGACGGCAAGGTCGAGGAGCTCTCAAACGACCGGCTGCAGGTGCTGATCCACCGCGCGGTCGGCGACACGGACGACGAACGGCGCTCGGTCACGCTGGTCGGGATCGGGGAGCGCTGGTCAGGGCTGGGGGCGGCGCTGGAAGCCGGCCGCTGAGAGTGCCGACACGTTTCCGACAGGCTGTCGGCACATTGTTGCGCGGGGCGGGCTGGGCGTGGTCACATGGATGCCGAGAGCTGGTTAGGCCTGCCTAACCACGCCTTCCACCGGAGCCCAGGAGGCATCCATGCCGACGCCCGAGCGTGAAGCGCAGCCGCAGCCGCCAGTGACGTCCGCGGTGTCGATGAAGGATCTGCTGGCGGCCTGCGCCGCGGCGACCGCGGTCTCCACGCCGCCGTCGGAGGAACGGCAGGAGCGCCAGGAGCGGCCCGAGCCACGGGAGCAGCAGGGGTCCCAGGGGTGTGACGGGGAGCGCGACGCCGCCTGAGGTCTTCCGTGTGGACCAGGCCGGATCGGGGAACGGTTCGCCGCGGAGCCAGCTGGTGTCGCCGTGGTGCGTGCAGCCGCGAGGCGGAGGGAGAAGCCCACGCGAAGGGCGTCCCCCATGCCTCGAAGACACCTTGAACGCCATGGAGGAGCCGGCGACCGACGACATCGCCGCAGTGTGTGCCGAACCCGGCATGATCCGAACGAGAGGCCCCAGGCCGCACGTCCCCGGTGGCGTTACGGGACGACGACCACCGTGGCGCCGACCGTCGCGAACGTCCACATCGCGTTGCCGTCCGCGCGCTTCATCCGTACCCCGCCGGTCTTCAGCTTCGGGTCCGGGCTCTCCATGGAGCCGTCCTGTGCCGCACTGAACCCCACGGGCACATCCCCGTCGGCCATCGCGAACCGCACCACGTGCTCGATCAGCACGCCGTCCGAGCCCTTGATCGAGCCCGAGCGCGAACCCACCGTGTAGGCCCCGGGCCGTGGGCTCAGGGCACTCGGCATGACGGCGAAGGTCCGGGTCACCTTCCCCTGCGCGTCGACCAGCCACACGCGCCGGTCGCCCAGCGCGTACACGACCCGCGCCCCGGTCCCGGATTCGGCGGGAAGCGCGGTCGGACGCTCTTCTTTCTTCGGCTTGTCGTGGCCGACGGCGGGGGCGCTGCTGGACGCCTTCGCCCTGGGGACGGCGACGGAGTCGGGGACGTTCGCCGATGCCTGGTAGGCCAGGAAACCGACCGCGACGACTGCCGCCGCGGTGAGCCCGGCCACAATTCCCGAGCTGCCCCTTGCCACCGTGCGTGCCCCTTTCGCCGACGTACGTATGTCGTACAAGCGTTTACGTCGTACCCGCGTCTACCCGGTGACGGTAGCAGCAGGGGCCGGTGGGAACGGGATGCCGTACGGGGCGCCATGGAGCCGTCGGCGGAGCCGTAGGCTGTTTGCGTGCTCTTGCTCGCCGTGGATACCGCCACCCCCGCCGTCACCGTCGCCCTGCACGACGGGAACTCCGTCGTCGCCGAGTCGGGCCAGGTCGACGCCCGAAGGCACGGGGAGCTGCTGCTGCCCGCCGTCGACCGGGTCCTCGCCGAGGCCGGGGTGAAACTCGACGCCGTGACCGGTGTGGTCGTGGGCGTCGGTCCCGGCCCGTACACCGGTCTGCGGGTCGGTCTGGTGACGGCCGCGACGTTCGGCTCGGCGCTCTCCGTGCCGGTCCACGGGCTGTGCACGCTGGACGGTCTCGCGTACGCCGCCGGGCAGGGCGGACTGGAGGGCCCGTTCGCCGTGGCGACGGACGCCCGCCGCAAGGAGGTCTACTGGGCGCGGTACGAGGATCCCCGTACCCGCGTCGGCGAACCCGCCGTCGACCGGCCCGCCGACATCGCCGAGCAGCTCGCCGGGCTCCCGGTGGTCGGGGTGGGCGCGGCGCTCTACCCCGACGCGTTTCCGGATGCCCGGGGTCCCGAGCACGTCAGCGCCGGGGCGCTCGCGGCGCTGGCCGCCGAGCGGCTCGCCGCCGGAGCGGAGCTGCTGCCGCCGCAGCCGCTGTATCTGCGCCGGCCCGACGCGCAGGTCCCGAAGAACTACAAGGTGGTCACCCCGAAGTGACGAGCCCGACTGTCGTGCTGCGTGAGATGCGCTGGTGGGACATCGACCCGGTGCTGCAGCTCGAACACGAGCTGTTCCCGGAGGACGCCTGGTCGGCCGGCATGTTCTGGTCCGAGCTGGCGCACGCCCGCGGGCCGCAGGCCACCCGCCGCTATGTCGTCGCCGAGGCCCCGGACACCGGACGCATCGTCGGGTACGCGGGACTCGCCGCCGCCGGTGACCTCGCCGACGTCCAGACGATCGGCGTCACCCGTGACCACTGGGGCGGCGGGCTGGGCTCCGAACTCCTCACCGATCTGCTGAAGCACGCCACGGCCTTCGAGTGCGCGGAGGTGCTCCTCGAAGTCCGGGTCGACAACACGCGTGCGCAGAAGCTGTACGAACGTTTCGGCTTCGAACCGATCGGCTTCCGCCGCGGCTATTACCAGCCGGGCAACATCGACGCACTCGTCATGCGTCTCCACGTACAAGAACCCGCACCAGAGCACGTACAGGAAACTGGGACTGACTGATGGCTGACGAACCGCTCGTACTCGGCATCGAGACCTCCTGCGACGAGACCGGCGTCGGCATCGTCCGCGGTACGACGCTGCTCGCGGACGCCGTCGCGTCCAGCGTCGACACCCACGCCCGCTTCGGCGGCGTCGTCCCGGAGATCGCCTCCCGCGCGCACCTGGAGTCGATGGTCCCCACCATCGAACGCGCCCTGAAGGAAGCGGGCATCAGCGCCCGCGACCTCGACGGCATCGCCGTCACCGCCGGTCCCGGGCTGGCGGGCGCGCTGCTCGTCGGCGTCTCGGCGGCGAAGGCGTACGCGTACGCCCTGAACAAGCCGCTGTACGGGGTGAACCACCTCGCCTCGCACATCTGCGTCGACCAGCTGGAGCACGGCCCGCTGCCCGAGCCGACGATGGCGCTGCTGGTCAGCGGCGGCCACTCCTCGCTGCTGCTCGCGCCGGACATCACCAACGACGTACGGCCGCTGGGCGCGACCATCGACGACGCGGCGGGCGAGGCGTTCGACAAGATCGCCCGGGTGCTGAACCTCGGCTTCCCCGGCGGCCCGGTCATCGACCGGCTGGCGAAGGAGGGCGATCCGAAGGCGATCGCGTTCCCGCGCGGACTGAGCGGCTCGCGCGACCCCGCGTACGACTTCTCCTTCTCCGGTCTGAAGACGTCCGTCGCCCGCTGGATCGAGGCGAAGCGGGCCGCGGGCGAGGAGGTGCCGGTACGGGACGTGGCGGCGTCCTTCCAGGAGGCCGTCGTCGATGTGCTCACCCGGAAGGCCGTCCGGGCCTGCAAGGACGAGGGCGTCGACCACCTGATGATCGGCGGCGGCGTCGCGGCCAACTCGCGGCTGCGGGCGCTTGCCGAGGAGCGCTGCGAGCGGGCCGGCATCCGGCTGCGGGTGCCGCGGCCCGGACTGTGCACGGACAACGGGGCGATGGTCGCGGCGCTGGGCGCCGAGATGGTGGCGCGCAACCGTCCCGCGTCCGATCTGGAACTGTCGGCGGACTCGTCGCTGCCGGTGACGGACACGCATGTGCCGGGCCGCGCGCACGACCACGACCATGTGCACGAGATCAGCAAGGACAACCTCTACTCATGACCGTCGCCCTCATGTGGGAGGCCCGGGCCGTGGACGGCCGGGGCGCCGAACTGCTGGAGTGGGCCCGGGCGCGCACCGGTGAGCTGGCGGACGAGCCGCTGCGGTACGAGCTGCTGTGCGCCCCGCAGGACCGGGTGCTGGTCATCACCTGGTGGGAGGCGGCATACGGCGCCGAGCTGCCCGAACTGCCCGAACCCGCAGCTGAGTTGATCACCCGGGCGGTGCACCGATGGCGGTTCGAGGTGGCCGGCGGCTCCACCGGCGGAACATGAGAAAACTCAAGGGATCCTGAGATTTTCCGAAGGAAAACCGAACAACGGTTCCCGTCGTATGCCCGCACTCGCCACGGCATCGGCGACGGCAGCGACCTCGGCCGGATGGAGCTCCAGCAACAACTGGTCGAAGCGCTGCTGAAGGAGGTCCGGGACACGAACCTGCTGACCGGCGCGGCCGGCCTGTACAAGGTGGCGGACGCGGTCACCGGCAGCCTCACCACGGACACCGGACTCGACTCGCTCGGCGAGCTGAGAAACCTGGCGCAGAGCCTGCGGAACATCCCCTCGAGCGGGCTGAAGACGGTCACCATGCCCGTCGTCACCGCCCCGTCCGACCCCAACCGGGTGGTGGCGCAGGAACCGGCCGCGAGCAAGCTGTGGGCGTCCCTGCGGTAGTCCGGAAAAGTCTCCCGGAAATTTCTTCAATTTCTTCGGGGGAGTGTGTCGATTGCGGCGTGTCCCGTTCGACGCAAGGGTGAGAGGCAGGGAAATCCCCCGCCCTCCCGCACCGAGGAGTCACCATGCCGCGCTTCCTGTCGATGGTCCGCATCGATGAGCAGAACCTCCCCTCCGAGGCCCCCGACCCCGACTTCGAGGCGCGCATGGGTGCGCTGTTCGAGGAGATCACCAAGGCCGGGGTCATGCTGGAGACCGCCGGGCTCACCCCCACCTCGCAGGGGACCCGGGTCACCTGGGAGGACGGCAAGCTGAGCTACACCGACGGGCCCTTCACCGAGACGAAGGAAGTCGTCGGCGGCTACGCCATCACCCAGTGCAAGGACATGGCCGAGGCGCTGGAGTGGACCAAGCGGTTCCTGGAGATCCACCCGAAGAACTGGACCGTCACCTCCGAGGTCCGCGAGATCGCCGAGAGCTAGTGCCGCGCTTGCTGCGCCCCGGTACGGCTGCTCTGATGGGTGGCCGTGACGGAAGCAAGCGCGACGCAGGCGGTCGAGGAGGGTTACTCGGCCACCGCGGGCGACGACTGGCTGCGCCCGGCGCTCTGCGAGGACGCGCTGCGGCTGGCCCGGGTGCTGGCCGGACTGATGGACAAGGAACCCGAAGTGCACGGCCTGGTGGCCCTGTTGGAACTCCAGGCGTCCCGCATCGCGGCCAGGACCGGGCCGGACGGTGCGCCCGTGCTGCTCGCCGACCAGAACCGGTTCCGCTGGGACCGGCTGCTGATCCGCCGCGGGTACGCGGCCCTGGAGCGGGCGAACGCGGTGGGCGACGCCCCGGGCCCGTACGCCCTGCAGGCCGCGATCGCCGCGTGCCACGTCCACGCGGTGACGTACGAGGAGACGGACTGGGCGGTCATCGCCACGCTCTACGGGCTGCTGCTGAAGGCGGCCCCGTCGCCGGTCGTCGAGCTGAACCGGGCGGTCGCCGTCTCGATGGCGCAGGGGCCGGAGGCGGGGCTCGCGCTGGTCGACGCCCTGGCCAGGGACCCGTCGCTGAGGGCATACCACCTGCTGCCGAGCGTGCGCGGCGATCTGCTGGCGCGGCTGGGGCGCACGGACGAGGCACGGGCGGAGTTCCTGCGGGCGGCGGACCTGACCCGTAACGCGCGCGAGCGGGCGCTGCTGCTGGCCCGGGCGGAGAAGGAATCCGGCGCGGCGCGATGAGTTTCCGCGGCCCGCCCGGTCTACCCTGCACAGCCAACGCCCGTACGGACAGCCGAGGAGCAGGCCATGCAGAAGATCAAGACCTTCCTGTGGTTCGACAGCCAGGCCGAGGAGGCCGCGAACTTCTATGTCTCCGTCTTCGGGGGCGACTCGAAGGTGCTCGGCGTGTCGCACTACACCGAGTCGTCGCCCGGCGAGCCGGGCACCGTCATGACCGTCGACTTCCGGCTGGCCGACCAGGAGTACGCGGCGCTCAACGGCGGTCCGCAGTTCGCCTTCACCGAGGCGATCTCGCTCGCAGTCGACTGCGAGACGCAGGCGGAGGTCGACGAGTTGTGGGACAGGCTCACCGATGGCGGCGAGGAGAGCCAGTGCGGCTGGCTCAAGGACAAGTACGGGCTGTCCTGGCAGATCGTCCCGCGCGGGCTGTCCGAGGCGCTCTCCCACCCTGACCCGGCCAAGGCGGGCCGGGCCATGAAGGCCATGCTCGGCATGAAGAAGCTCGACATCGAGGCGCTGCGCAACGCCTGACGGCGTCCGTTGCCGTTGGTGTAGTTGTTGGCGGTGTCGATGAAGTTGCCGCCCGCGTCCGCGTACGCGTCGACGATCCGGGCGCATTCGGACGTTACGAGCTGGAGCGCGCTTCAACGCAAGCCACGCCGAACCGTGCCCGCACCCGGTCGGTAGGGTGGGGCCTATGTCCCGCCGCACACTGCTGCCGCCGCCCCCTCCGCCCGTCGAGATACGTTCCTGGCCCGACAGGGAAGCCCTGCTCGCCGACCGGGCGGTCGTCCTCGGCGAGCTGGTCACCATGCATGTGGGGCGCGGCCGGCTGGTGCTGCTGTGGCTGTGGGGCGCCCTGTGTGCGCTCGGCTGGTCGCTGGTGGGGACCGCGATCCTCACGTTCGAGGAGTCGTACGACATCTTCAGTGCCGTCCTCGGCGTCGTCCTCGCCGCCCTGGGCGCCTGCTGCGTCGTGACGTCGGTGGTCTTCGTCGTTTCCGGTCTGCGCCGCGACCGGCAGATCCGCCGACTGCTCGACGCCTGGGGCGAGTTGGACCGCGATCCGGACGGCGACATGCGGCTGCGGGCCCCCGGCGCGAGCCTCGCCTGGATGCTGCCGTCGTTCGCGCTGTGCGCGGTCGGGCTGTACGCCTGCGTGGCCGTTCCGGCGGGTGCGGAGGCACCCGAGGACACCTACGGTGCGGTCGCCCTCGTCATGGGACTCGGGATGATCGGCTGGCTGCTCGGTCTGATCGGCGTCACCAAGGCGTTCGCGCACCGCCGTTGGGTGCTGAGGGTGCTCGTCGGGGCGCCCGCGCCCGAGCCGCTGTTCTCCGTCGGCGGCGGTGCTCACCGCTGAAACCGCCTCTATCCTGGCCGCGTAACAGGATCCGCTCAGGGGGAGGGCGTCACATGGAGTGGTACTGGTGGGTGCTCATTATCTTCTGGACCGGCGGCTTCCGATGGGCGGTCGACAACGTCCGTACGGCGCTGCGTAACCGGCACACCCGCAGGGTGGAACTGCTGGAGGCGGGCAAACAGGAACGCCTGGCCGTCGAGGCGGCGAACCGGCCGCCGGAGCCGGTCTGCGGCTGCACGCACCACCTTGCGAAGCATGACAAGGAGGGCAGGTGCCATGAGCGGGTCGAGGTGGCGACGGCCTGGGACGAGAGCAAGAAGCCGGTCCGCTTCGAAGCCGGGCAGTGCAACTGCCAGCAGTACGTGGGCCCGCAGCCGCTCTCCCAGGTGTACGCAGACGACCTGACCGACCTGGCCTGACGGCCTCCCCCGCGATAGGGAGTGGGCTCCCTGCCGTGGGGGAGGACCTACGGCGTGCCGGGCCGCACGGGGTGGCCGATCAGTATGGTCGGCGCCCCGGCGACCCGGGTCAGGAACACGGTCGCCGCGTTGGGGCCCTGGAGCTTCATCTTCCTGCGCAGCTCCTCCGGTTCGACGGCCGAGCCCCGCTTCTTGACGGTCAGGACGCCGACCTTCCGCTCCCGCAGCAGCGCCTTCAGCTTCTTCATATTGAAGGGCAGTTGGTCGGTGATCTCGTACGCGGAGGCGTAGGGGGAGTCGTACGGCTCGTCGCTCGTGACGTACGCGATCGTCTCGTCGACCAGCCGGCCGCCCGACCGCTCCACGATGTCGGCGACCAGATGGGCGCGGATGACGGCGCCGTCCGGCTCGTACAGATAGCGGCCCACCGGTCCGACGGGCGGGGCGGGCAGTGCGGCCGGGGCCGACAGAGTCGCGCCCGCCGGGAGCAGTGTGGCTCGGTACGAGCCCGGGGCGAACCCTTCGCCGAACCAGAGCACGGCCTCCTTCACATCGCCGGCGTCCGAGATCCACTCCGCCTCCGCCTGCGCCGGGATCGCCTCGTGCGGGATGCCGGGGGCGATCTTCAGCGCGGCGCGGGGGGCCGTCAGCGCGGCGCCGGTCGCCCAGGAGAGCGGCGGCGAGTACGCCTCGGGGTCGAAGATCCTGCCGCGTCCGCCGCGCCGGGCCGGGTCGACGAAGACCGCGTCGTACGCGGACGTGTCGATCTCGGTGACGTCGGCGCAGCGCACCTCGATCAGGGTGTCGAGACCGAGCGCGGCGGCATTGGCTCGGGCCACCTCTGCGGTCAGCGGGTCGCGGTCCACGGCGAGGACGGAGATGCCCGCGCGGGCGAGGGCGAGGGCGTCACCGCCGATCCCGCAGCAGAGGTCGGCGACGCTGCGTACGCCCGCTTCGGCGAAGCGCCGGGCGCGGTAGGTGGCGACCGAGGTGCGGGTCGCCTGCTCGACGCCGTTCGGTGTGAAGAACATCCGGTACGCGTCCTCGGCGCCGAACTTCGCCACCGCCCGCTGCCGTAGCCGCGCCTGCCCCAGCGCCGCCGACACCAGCGGGGCCGGATGGCTGCGGCGCAGCCGGGTCGCGGTGGCGAGCTCCTGGGAGGGGTCGTAGGCCCGCAGCTCGGCGAGGAGTGCCTCGCCCTCGGGTGTGCGCAGGGCCGTGAAGGCGGCGAGCGGGTCGGTCGGATCGGTCGGATCGAAGGCGTTCACCGGCCCATTGTGAGCCAGCCGGGGGACCGCGCGGGCTCGGCGGAGGTGTCGGCCCCAGTGGCCGAGCAGCCACTGGCAGGATGCGAAACCATGCGGCTTGTACGACAAAAGGAAGAATTAACCGCACAGGGGCATGGGCTGGGCGTAATCCGGCGCAGACCGGGCCATGTGGTCCTGGCCGCACTCCTCGTCGCCGCAGCCGCGCCCGGCTGCGCCTCCGAATCCGGCGGCGGGCCCGTCACCGGACATCCGGGCGGCTCTGCCCAGCGGACGCAGGCCGTACGCGCGGCGGCAGCCAGGAAATGGGGGCTGGCCGCCACGCCGCTGGCCCCTCCCGCGCCGCCCGCCGAGAAGCCGCGCCTCACCACCCGCAAGGGGTTCGAGGTCGAGGGCGGCGACGACTCGCTGCCACCCGTCTTCACCACCGTCCCCACCAAGGAACGCATTGTCTTCCTGACGATGGACGACGGCGACCACAAGGACCCCGAGCTGCTGCGGATGATGACCGAACTCGACATCCCGTACAGCGCATTCCTCAGCGACTACCTGGTCCGCAACGACTACGGCTACTTCAGGGAGATGCAGCACCGGGGCGTCACGCTCAACAATCACACGCTCAACCACCCCTACCTGCGCGGACTTTCCCACAGCCGGCAGAAGAGCGAGATCTGCGGCCAGCAGGACATCATCGAGAAGGAGTTCGGCAGGCGGCCCACCCTCTTCCGCCCGCCGTACGGCACCTACAACGGGGACACGCTGCGCATCGCGAAGTCCTGCGGCATCAAGGCTGTGCCCCTCTGGGCCGAGGAGGCGTTCCCCGACCACATGGAGTGGCGTGAGCGGGACGGCGATCTGCACCCGGGCGACATCATCCTCACGCACTTCAGGGGCCGTAAGGACTGGGGCGGCTCCATGGCCGACCTGGTCCGCGCGGTCATGAGGACCATCACGGACAAGGGGTACGCCGTGGCCCGGCTGGAGGACTACGTATGAGAAGGGCGCACCGGCTGCTCGCCGGACTGCTGGCAACCGGTGCGCTCCTGACCGCCACCGCCGGGTGCGCGCAGTCGGTCGACCCGATCGAACGGCTGGGCCGGAAGGCCGCGCAGAAGGTGAGCCGGCCGCACCGGACGCCGGGGCCGGAGGCAGGGGCGGAGTCGGAGCGGCGGGCGGGCGTGCGGGGTGATCACGGGGCGGCGGGGCCGATGGACGTCGTCTCCTGCGGCCGGCCGGGTCAGCTGCCGGAGTCCCGGCACTCGTGGTTGTCTCCGCCGCTGAGGCACTGGTGGCCGGACCGGCCGGGACCGTCCGACGGAGTGGATGCCGGCGCGGGGTGCGAGCGGCGGTAGTCGGACTGCCCGATCTGCACCGTCACGATGCACAGCACGAGCGCGACGCAGACCTGGATCGAACCCGCCCAGGGCCGGTTCGTGCGCAGCAGTGCGACGGTGATCGCGACGACCACCAGCGTGATCACCCCGAACGTGATCACGGGCCCCCAGTCCATCGGCGGCGGTTCGGCCGCCTCGGGCGTGCCGTCGTAGGAGTCGGCCCAGCCCGCCATGCCTATCCGGAACGTGGCGATCGCGCAGACCACCACCTCCAGGGCAACCAGCAGCAGACCGAGCGCGATGTCGAGACCTGCCCCGCCGACAGGGCGCTGACGCAGAGGCGTGACTTCCGGCATCTCCCCAGCGTCGTACGGAACGGAGCGGTCCGTCCCTGCGTTCCCCGTACGTTGTCCTGATCGAGGCCGTCCTGTGCTGCGACGCCACGACCGGACTGAATTGGCACTCCGCTTGACCGAGTGCTAATCGCGGTCATAGTCTCGGGTCTGGCACTCACCACTGGAGAGTGCCAGCAGTACTGTGCGACTGGCAGGTCCGGCACCCGCGACGACGGATCCACCTGGTCGCCACCCCAAGACAGTTAACCTCGCAGTTAACCCCGAGATCTCCGAAGGGGGAGGCCGGATCGTGACGACCACCAGCTCCAAGGTTGCCATCAAGCCGCTTGAGGACCGCATTGTGGTCCAGCCGCTCGACGCCGAGCAGACCACGGCCTCTGGCCTGGTCATCCCGGACACTGCCAAGGAGAAGCCCCAGGAGGGCGTCGTCCTGGCCGTGGGCCCGGGTCGCTTCGAGAACGGCGAGCGTCTGCCGCTCGACGTCAACACCGGTGACATCGTGCTCTACAGCAAGTACGGCGGCACCGAGGTGAAGTACAACGGCGAGGAGTACCTCGTCCTCTCGGCTCGCGACGTGCTCGCGATCATCGAGAAGTAATTCACACACGTTTGCTTCCGTTCTGCGCCCCTGGCCCCCTGCGAGATGACAAGCCGGGCGGTCGGGGGCGCAGTTCGTTCGAGAGGACAGTTCAGCTCCCATGGCGAAGATTCTGAAGTTCGACGAGGACGCCCGTCGCGCCCTTGAGCGCGGCGTCAACAAGCTTGCCGACACGGTCAAGGTGACGATCGGCCCCAAGGGCCGCAACGTCGTCATCGACAAGAAGTTCGGCGCTCCCACCATCACCAACGACGGTGTCACCATCGCGCGCGAGGTCGAGCTCGACGACCCGTACGAGAACCTCGGTGCCCAGCTGGTGAAGGAGGTGGCGACCAAGACCAACGACGTAGCGGGTGACGGCACCACCACCGCCACCGTGCTCGCCCAGGCGCTCGTCCGCGAGGGCCTGCGCAACGTTGCCGCGGGTGCTTCCCCGGCCGCCCTGAAGAAGGGCATCGACGCCGCGGTCAAGGCTGTGTCCGAGGAGCTCCTCGCGACCGCCCGCCCGATCGACGACAAGTCCGACATTGCCGCCGTGGCCGCGCTCTCCGCGCAGGACTCGCAGGTCGGCGAGCTCATCGCGGACGCGATGGACAAGGTCGGCAAGGACGGTGTCATCACCGTCGAGGAGTCCAACACCTTCGGTCTGGACCTCGAGTTCACCGAGGGCATGGCCTTCGACAAGGGTTACCTGTCCCCGTACATGGTGACCGACCAGGAGCGTATGGAGGCCGTCCTCGACGACCCGTACATCCTGATCCACCAGGGCAAGATCGGCTCGATCCAGGAGCTGCTCCCGTTGCTGGAGAAGGTCATCCAGGCCGGTGCCTCCAAGCCGCTGCTGATCATCGCCGAGGACGTCGAGGGCGAGGCCCTGTCGACCCTGGTCGTCAACAAGATCCGTGGCACCTTCAACGCCGTCGCGGTGAAGGCCCCGGGCTTCGGTGACCGCCGCAAGGCCATGCTCGGCGACATCGCCACCCTCACCGGTGCGACCGTCATCGCCGAGGAGGTCGGCCTCAAGCTCGACCAGGCCGGCCTGGACGTGCTGGGCACCGCCCGCCGTGTCACCGTCTCCAAGGACGACACGACCATCGTGGACGGCGGCGGCGAGCCCGGCGACGTCAAGGGCCGGGTCAACCAGATCAAGGCCGAGATCGACGCCACCGACTCCGACTGGGACCGCGAGAAGCTCCAGGAGCGCCTCGCGAAGCTGGCCGGCGGCGTGTGCGTAATCCGTGTCGGTGCCGCCACCGAGGTGGAGCTCAAGGAGAAGAAGCACCGTCTGGAGGACGCCATCTCCGCGACCCGCGCCGCGGTCGAGGAGGGCATCGTCTCCGGTGGTGGCTCCGCTCTGGTCCACGCCGTCAAGGTCCTCGAGGGCAACCTCGACAAGACCGGCGACGAGGCCACCGGTGTCGCGGTCGTGCGCCGCGCCGCGGTCGAGCCGCTGCGCTGGATCGCCGAGAACGCCGGCCTCGAGGGCTACGTCATCACCTCGAAGGTCGCCGAGCTCGACAAGGGCCAGGGCTTCAACGCCGCGACGGGCGAGTACGGCGACCTGGTGAAGGCCGGCGTCATCGACCCGGTCAAGGTCACCCGCTCCGCGCTGGAGAACGCCGCGTCCATCGCGTCGCTGCTGCTGACGACCGAGACCCTGGTCGTCGAGAAGCCGGCCGAGGAAGAGGCCGAAGCCGGTCACGGCGGCCACGGTCACTCGCACTGACGCGCTGCCACCTCGGCTCACCGCCGCAAAAGGCCCCCGTTCCCGCTGTTCAGCGAGGGGAACGGGGGCCTTCGGCTGTCCTTTGCCGTTGGATCAGTCGAGCGCGCCGAGCTGGCGCATCAGGCCGAGGAGATCCTCGTGCCACCAGCCTTCCTGGATCCTGCCGTCCTTGAACCGGAAGATCGTGGTGCCCGTCATGGTGCACTGCCTGCCCGTGGGGGCGATCCCCATGAAGTCGCCCTCGTGGGTGCCGGTCCAGGTCCACAGCGTCACGACGTCGTCACCCTCGCAGACCTGCCGGTCCAGGCTGAAGGTGAAGTCGAAGGCCGCGCGCCATCCGATCACTTCGTTCTTCAGGGAGCCGGACCCGATCACCGTGTCCTGTCCCTTCGCGACGTCGTGGTCGATGTAGTCGGGCGCGAACACCTCGTCGATGGCTTCGAGGTTGCCCCCGACAGCGATCTCGTGGAAGAACCGGCGCGACAGTGTCTGGTTCAACTGTTCGTCACGGACCACATCGAGGCCGGTGAAGGTGGGCATTCCGTCGCAGAGCGCCACCAGCTCCTGGAAGATCTGGTCGGTCTCCGGCAGCTTCGAGTTCGCCATCGCATCTTCGTACGAAGGGAATTCGACGATCTCGACGTAGTGGGACCCGTCGGAGCGGTCCTTGCCGATGAGGCTGTGCGTGGCCGTCCGGGTGCCCTTGGTCTGTTCGACCCATTCGTCCATGAGGCGGTCCATGTCGTCGAACCGCTCCGTCTTGCAGTCGATTACTTGTACGAATCTCATGGTGTCTCCCGGTCCTGCAGTCTGGATGGGATCCTTCCAGTTTAGTGAGACAGAGGGCTTTCGACGTTCGGGGCTCAGGCCGAGTGCTGCAGGCTTCCGGCGTGCACGGGGTCCGCGAAGGGCAGACCGGACGCGAACCGCTCCATCTCGTCGAGTGCCTGGTCGGCCATCCGGTGCAGCTCATCGCCCAGCGAGCCCGCCATGTGCGGAGTGAGCAACACATTCGGCAGCTCGTACAACGGCGAGAGCGCGGGCGGAAGTTCGGGAGGGCACCGGCGGCTACGCGTTCAAGAACCCGACCCGCCCCGACCCCGGCGGCATCACCGAGGACCCGAAACTGCGGGACGACTTCCGGCTCGGCGACGGCTCGTCCGCCCTGGCCGCCGGAGCCGTCATCGAGAGCAACGGCGGCAAGGACTGGTTCGGCAACGAGCTGAAGCCCGGCGCCCCCGACATCGGCGCGTACGCGGGCCGCGGCGTCAAGTAAGACCGACCGGCAATTGGGGGGCGGCGTCACGGGGCCGGGGCACGCACCTAGCGGCGTTGTCGTCCATCACCATGGCTCAATCCTCCGCCTTGCGAGGCACGCACCCCAGCCCCGCTCCTTCACCCACCCCCCAATTGCCGGTCGGTCTAATCCGCTCACCGTCCGACCGCCCTACTGAGGACCGTACTTGCGGCCTGTCTTGGAGGTGACCCCTCCGAGCAGGCCGCGCGGCGCCACCTTCACCAGCCCCATCAGCGCCTTGTACCGCGCGTCCGGGATCGACACCGACTTCCCGCGCGCCAGATCCGCCAGCGCCGAGGCGACCAGCCTGTCCGCGTCGAGCCACAGCCAGCCCGGGATGTTGCCGGTCCCCATCCCGGCGCGCTCATGGAACTCGGTCCGTACGAAGCCGGGGCACAGCGCCATCAGCCGCACCCCCGAACCGGCCAGGTCCTTCGCCGCGCCCTGGGTGAACTGAACGACCCACGCCTTGGACGCGCCGTACGTCCCGCGCGGTACGAACGCCGCCACCGAGGCCACATTGACCACCCCGCCCCGCCCGCGTTCCTTCATCCCCGCCGCGGCAGCCGAGGTCAGCCGCAGCACCGCCTCGCAGTGCACCTTCAGCATCTTCAGCTCGTCCGCCATCGACACATCCAGATAGCGGCCCTTGTTGCCGAACCCGGCATTGTTGATCAGCAGATCGACAGGCTGCCGGCGGTTCGTCAGCCGCGCCTCGACCGAGGCGATCCCGTCGTCCTCGGAGAGGTCGGCGGTCAGCACCTCGGCCTCGATGCCGTGCCGGTCGTGCAGCTCGGTGGCCTGTTCCCGGAGCCGCTCGGTGCTGCGCGCCACCAGCACCAGGTTGTGCCCGTCGGCCGCGAGACGCCGCGCGAAGGCAGCCCCGATTCCCGCGGTCGCGCCCGTAATCAATGCAGTCGTCATACGCGGCACGTTAGTGCCCCGCACACCGCACTGATCACTCGCCAGGTGCCTGCGACTCCACGTACTTCAGGGCGGCGCGCAGCGTCTCGGGATGCAGTGCGTCCCGGGCCGTGAGCAGCTCCGGCAGCAGGTCCCGTCGCGTCGTCGCCGCCAGGAACTCCATCCGTACGGTGACGTCGTGGTCCGGCCGGTGCACGATCTCGACCGGGTCCCCGGCGCGGATCTCGCCCGGATCGATCACCCGCAGGTAGGCACCCGGAGCGGCCGCCTCCGTGAATCGCTTGACCCAGCCCTGCTCTCCGAGGTGGCCGGCGAACGTGCGGCACGGAATGCGGCCCGACGTCACCTCCAGGACCAGATCGGGTCCGATCCGCCAGCGCTCGCCGATCCTCGCGCCGCTCACGTCCAGTCCGGCGGTCGTCAGGTTCTCGCCGAACGCGCCGTTGGCCAGCGGGCGGCCGAGCGAACGCTCCCAGGCGTCGAGATCCTCGCGGGCGACGGCGTACACGGCCTGGTCCGAGCCGCCGTGATGGCGCAGATCGCACACCGCGTCCCCGGCCACCCCACTGCCGCCGCTGCCCTTGGGGCCGGGATCGGTGACCCGCACTGGGCCGTCGGCCGGCTGCTTGCCGATCCCGGTCACTCCGCCGGCGGCGTCGGTGTAGTCGACGGCCTCGGGCCGTCCCGCATTCACAGTCAGCAGTTCCATGCAGCGAACGCTAGCGATTCCATCCTCAAAGCCGCACGCGAATAATTCGCATGCGTCCCAAGCTGACCTTATGGTTGAAGGGTGATCGAAGCCCGTCATCTCCGTGTCCTGCGCGCCGTGGCCGCCACCGGCTCGTTCTCCGCCGCCGCGCGCGAACTGGGCTGCACCCAGCCCGCGGTCAGCCAGCAGATGAAGGCCCTGGAGTCCTCGGCCGGCACCACGCTGCTGATCCGCACAGGCCGCGAGATGCGGCTCACCCAGGCGGGTGAGGCGCTGGTACGTCACGCGTCCGGCATCCTCGCCGGGCTGACCGCCGCCGAGGAGGAGGTCGCCGCGATCGCAGGGCTGCGGGCCGGCCGGGTCCGGCTCGTCTCGTTCCCCAGTGGCAGTTCCACTCTGGTTCCCGGGGCCCTGGCCGCCCTGCGCGCCGCCCATCCGGGGACGAGGGTCTCCCTGGTCGAGGCGGAGCCGCCACGCTCGGTCGAGATGCTCAGGGAGGGTGACTGCGACATCGCGCTGGCGTTCCGCTACGGCGCCGCGGGTGGCGAGTGGGAGGACCTGGTCGTGCGCCCGCTGCTCACCGACAGGCTGATCGGCCTGGTCCCCGACGGGCACCGGCTGGCCGGTGCGGACGCGGTGGGGATCGGTGAACTGGCCGACGAGTCCTGGATCGCGGGCTGCCCGCGCTGCCGTCGGCAGCTGGTGGAGGTCTGCGAGGAGTCCGGCTTCATCCCCCGGATCGACTTCGCGACCGACGACTACCCTGCGGTGATCGGCCTGGTCGGCGCCGGTCTGGGAGTGGCCGTGCTGCCGGAACTCGCGATCGAGTCGGTGCGCCCCAAGGGGGCTCGCACCGTGACGGTGGAGCCGGCGATCGAACGCGAGATCGTCGCGCTGACTCTTCCCGATCTGGCCCAGGTCCCTGCGGTGGCGGCCACTCTGGACCAGCTCTCCCTGGCGGCTGCCCGCTAGACCGGGGCCGGCACATGCCGGTGGCCCGCCCCGCAGGCATGCGGTGCAGGAACGTTTCTTCCGTTGTTGTGCAAGGTGCGGAAGGATCAGCCGTGTCCGGACGGGGCGGCCATCCCCGTAGGTGCCGCCGCGATCAGCCGGTTGCGGGCCCGTCCCATGAGCTCCTCGCGCTCGTCCTCGGTCAGTCCGCCCCACACTCCGTAGGGCTCGCGCACCGCCAGGGCGTGCGCCGCACACTCGGCGCGTACCGGGCATCGCATGCAGACCTCTTTCGCCGAGTTTTCGCGGGCGCTCCGTGCTGCTCCGCGCTCACCCTCCGGATGGAAGAACAGCGAGCTGTCGACCCCACGGCAGGCCGCCAGCAGCTGCCAGTCCCACAGATCGGCGTTGGGTCCGGGAAGGCGGGAGAAATCTGCCATTGCTTGTCCCCTCGAAACCATGGTGGGTCGGAAACGTCGTTGTCGTTCGTCGTTGGACCGGTGCCCATGACCGTACATCTATGGTGCTAGTAGATGTAAATATGACTGATTGCGAATCTAGCCATAGACACCAGCAAAAGGGAAGGAAAGTGACTAAATGGGGCATACGTTCAAGTGAAGTTCGGTTGACGGCTTGACGATCCGCGCCGCTCTCCTCTGTGCACGGTCCCTCACGTAGAGTGCCGAACCCGCCCCGCGGACCCGTAACTCTTTCGAGTGACCATCGTTGAGAGTGCGGAGGCGGTTGGCAGAAAAAGCGATCGGGCAGATGTCCGAGAGCGTCAACCGCACAGGTGACGACTTGTAACAGCCTGGAGGCTCAAGGTGACGCGCATCAGCTGCGGAGGACGGTCATGACATCCGTCCTCGTCTGCGACGACTCCCCGCTTGCCCGAGAGGCGCTCCGTCGCGCGGTTGCGACCGTGCCCGGCGTCGAGCGTGTGACGACGGCGGCCAACGGCGAGGAAGTCCTCCGCCGCTGGGGAGCCGACCGTTCGGATCTGATTCTGATGGACGTACGCATGCCCGGTCTGGGAGGTGTGGAGACGGTCCGGCGGCTGCTCTCCGCCGACCCCGGGGCCCGGATCATCATGCTGACCGTCGCGGAGGACCTGGACGGTGTCGCGCTCGCGGTCGCCGCCGGTGCCCGCGGATATCTGCACAAGGACGCCTCCCGCGCGGAGCTGCGGGCGACCGTCACCCAGGCGCTGGCCGATCCGACGTGGCGGCTCGCCCCACGTCGGCTGCGGTCCGCCGAGATGGGTGCGGCGCCCACGCTCACTGCGCGTGAGATCCAGGTGCTCGAAGGGATGAGCCATGGCCGTTCCAACGCGGAGATCGGGCGCGAGCTCTTTCTCTCCGAGGACACGGTGAAGACGCACGCCAGGCGGCTGTTCAAGAAGCTCGGCGCCTCGGACCGGGCGCACGCCGTCGCACTCGGCTTCCGCTGGGGCCTGGTCCGCTGATGACCGGCCATGACCGGTAGCCGGCCGCTTCCCCGTCCGCACTTCGGCGGACGGGGTGACGGGGGCGACAGGACACCGATCGGTTGCTCGGCGGCCTCGGTATGTGACGCTTCCCGGCCGATGACGCATCCTTGAGGTGTGGAGTTCCTCGGGAACGATTCGGTCGAGCGGAAGGGGAGGGCGCAGGACATGACTTCCGGCGCACCCGCTCATAACGCTTCGGTGCACAACTACGGACGCGGTGCCGCGAATGAAGCGGCGTCGAGGCACCATGGTCCGATGCGCGACGATGAGACGACGGTGATCGGTGCTCTGGTGCACCGTGCCGTCGACGGCGACGCCCAGGCCACCCATGATCTGCTGGCCCATGTCCACCCTCTCGCGCTGCGCTACTGCAGGTCCCGGCTGAACCGGTTGCCCGGTGATGCTCGCCACTTCGTGGAGGACCTGGCGCAGGAGGTCTGTGTCGCAGTGCTGATGGCGTTGCCGCGCTACAAGGACACCGGGAGGCCCTTCGAAGCTTTTGTCTTCGCCATCGCCGGCCACAAGGTCGCCGATCTCCAGCGGGCCGCGATGCGGCACCCGGGGTCGACCGCCGTGCCCTCCGACGAGATGCCGGAGCGGCCGGACGATTCGCTCGGGCCCGAGGAGCGTGCGCTGCTCAGCAGCGACGCGGCCTGGGCCAAGAAGCTTCTCGCCAATCTCCCGGAGAACCAGCGTGAGCTGCTGGTTCTGCGGGTCGCGGTCGGTCTGACCGCCGAGGAGACCGGACAGATGCTCGGCATGTCGCCGGGCGCGGTCCGGGTCGCCCAGCACCGCGCACTGAGCAGGCTGCGCGCCCTTGCCGAGCAGTAGAGCGGCGTCGGATTTCCTCGTACGCAGGTTCCGTACGAAGCTACAGAACCTCTAGGTGATCTTGATCGTGGAATGAGACGCCCCGGGGGGCCGTTAGCATGGACATCCGCACCGATCAAGGCCATTTGGGGAAGGTGTCATGACTGCAAACGTCGACGGAGTGCCCGAGAAATTCGCGACGCTCGGGCTGACATACGACGACGTGCTGCTGCTGCCCGGCGCGTCCGACATGGCGCCCGATCAGATCGACACCTCCTCGTACATCTCCAGGAACGTACGGGTGAACATCCCGCTGCTCTCCGCAGCGATGGACAAGGTCACCGAAGCCCGCATGGCGATCGCCATGGCCCGGCAGGGCGGCGCCGGTGTGCTGCACCGCAATCTCTCCATCGCCGACCAGGCCAACCAGGTCGACCTGGTGAAGCGCTCCGAGTCCGGGATGGTCACCGACCCGATCACGGTGCACCCGGACGCGACCCTGCGTGACGCCGACGAGCTGTGCGCCAAGTTCCGCATCAGCGGCGTGCCGGTCACCGACGCCGCGGGCAAGCTCCTCGGCATCGTCACCAACCGTGACATGGCCTTCGAGTCCGACCGTTCACGCCAGGTGCGCGAGGTCATGACGCCGATGCCGCTCGTCACCGGCAAGGTCGGCATCTCCGGCGTGGACGCCATGGAGCTGCTGCGCCGCCACAAGATCGAGAAGCTTCCGCTGGTCGACGACGCCGGGGTCCTCAAGGGCCTCATCACCGTCAAGGACTTCGTCAAGGCCGAGAAGTACCCGAACGCCGCGAAGGACAAGGAAGGCCGGCTGCTGGTCGGCGCCGCGGTCGGCGTCGCGGGCGACGCCTTCGAGCGGGCCCAGGCACTCGTCGAGGCGGGCGCCGACTTCATCGTCGTCGACACCGCGCACGGCCACTCCCGCCTCGTCTCCGACATGGTCGCCAAGATCAAGTCGAACGCGTCGGGCGTCGACGTCATCGGCGGCAACATCGCCACCCGTGACGGCGCCCAGGCGCTGATCGACGCGGGCGTCGACGGCATCAAGGTCGGCGTCGGCCCCGGTTCCATCTGCACCACCCGCGTCGTCGCCGGTATCGGCGTGCCGCAGGTCACGGCGATCTACGAGGCCTCGCTCGCCGCCAAGGCGGCCGGTGTCCCGGTCATCGGCGACGGCGGCCTGCAGTACTCCGGCGACATCGCCAAGGCTCTCGTGGCCGGTGCGGACACCGTGATGCTCGGCTCGCTGCTTGCGGGCTGTGAGGAGTCCCCGGGCGAGCTGCTCTTCATCAACGGCAAGCAGTTCAAGTCGTACCGCGGCATGGGTTCGCTCGCCGCGATGCAGACCCGTGGCGACCGCAAGTCGTTCTCCAAGGACCGCTACTTCCAGGAGGGCGTCGCCTCCGACGAGAAGCTCGTCCCCGAGGGCATCGAGGGCCAGGTCCCGTACCGCGGCCCGCTCTCCGCGGTCGTCCACCAGCTCACCGGCGGTCTGCGCCAGTCGATGTTCTACGTCGGCGGCCGCACCGTCCCGGAGCTCCAGGCCAACGGCCGGTTCGTACGGATCACCTCGGCGGGGCTCAAGGAGAGCCACCCGCACGACATCCAGATGACGGTCGAGGCGCCGAACTACAGCAGGAAGTAACGCATCACCACAGGTGAGGGGCGGTCCGGGCGTACCGGGGCCGCCCCTCAGCCGTGTGTCGGGGATACTGGGAACGCAGACGTAGAGGGAAAGGCCACACCATCGTGACTGAGATCGAGATCGGGCGCGGCAAGCGCGGCCGCAGGGCGTACGCATTCGACGACATCGCCGTCGTTCCGAGTCGTCGCACCCGCGACCCGAAGGAGGTCTCGATCGCCTGGCAGATCGACGCCTACCGGTTCGAGCTGCCGTTCCTGGCCGCACCCATGGACTCCGTGGTCTCCCCGCAGACCGCGATCAGGATCGGCGAGCTGGGCGGCCTCGGCGTCCTCAACCTCGAGGGCCTGTGGACCCGGCACGCCGACCCGCAGCCGCTCCTCGACGAGATCGCCGAGATGCCTGTGGAGTCGGCGACCCGCCGCCTCCAGGAGATCTACGCGGCTCCGATCCAGGAGGAGCTGATCGGGCAGCGCATCAAGGAGGTGCGCGACTCCGGTGTCGTCACCGCCGCTGCGCTCTCGCCGCAGCGCACCGCGCAGTTCTCCAAGGCCGTCGTCGACGCGGGTGTGGACATCTTCGTCATCCGCGGTACGACGGTCTCCGCCGAGCACGTCTCGGGCGCGGCCGAGCCGCTCAACCTCAAGCAGTTCATCTACGAGCTGGACGTCCCGGTCATCGTCGGCGGCTGCGCCACGTACACCGCGGCCCTGCACCTGATGCGGACCGGCGCGGCCGGTGTCCTCGTCGGCTTCGGCGGCGGCGCCGCGCACACCACGCGCAACGTCTTCGGCATCCAGGTCCCGATGGCGACCGCGGTCGCCGATGTGGCCGGGGCCCGCCGCGACTACATGGACGAGTCCGGCGGCCGGTACGTGCACGTGATCGCGGACGGCGGCGTCGGCTGGTCCGGCGACCTGCCGAAGGCCATCGCCTGCGGTGCGGACGCCGTGATGATGGGTTCCCCGCTGGCCCGCGCGACGGACGCGCCCGGCCGCGGCCGGCACTGGGGCATGGAGGCCGTCCACGAGGACGTGCCGCGCGGCAAGCTGGTCGACCTGGGCTCCGTCGGCACGACGGAGGAGGTCCTCACCGGCCCCTCGCACACCCCTGACGGTTCGATGAACATCTTCGGTGCGCTGCGCCGGGCGATGGCGACGACGGGGTACAGCGACCTCAAGGAGTTCCAGCGCGTCGAGGTGACGGTGGCGGACTCGCAGCACCGCCGCTGATTGTTCCCGGACATACGGGAGGGCCCGGACCGCTCGTGCGGTCCGGGCCCTCCCGTATGCGTGCGGTCAGTCGCTCGCCTTCTTGGCACCGCCATAGGCGGCGAAGGCGGCGATGGCGATGAACAGGTACGTCTTGAAGCCCGCGGCCTCGCTCCAGGCGTCGGTCAGCGGACCGAACTTGTCGAAGAAGACGTCCGTGAACGAGACGCTGAACTTGTCGGACACGATCACGGCCATGCCGATGAGCTGGCCGAGGTAGACCGCACCGAGCGACAGGACGGCGCTGACGATCGGCAGGACCGGGTTGCTGCCGCCGACCTTGCCCGCGGCGAAGCCGACCAGGAAGCCGACACCGATGGCGATGTAGCCGACATCGCGCTCGATCGCACCGGCGATGACGCCGTAGATCACCGCCGTGACGATTGCCGTGATCACGGCGGTGACCGCACCCAGAGCGATGTTGTTGCGGGCAGGAGCGGCCGGTGCGAACGGCACGCCGCCGAACTGGCCGGGCTGCTGACCCGCGAACGGGTTGCCGGTCGGGACGCCGGGCTGACCGGGCTGGCCCGGCTGCTGGCCGGCGAACGGATTGCCGCCGCCGGGCTGGGCGTCGTACGGCTGCTGCGACTGGTTCGGCGGCGGCACGGGCTGACTCATGGTGGTATCCCCCCTGGGACGGAGCGCACGACTGTGTGAGAAGTGACGCCGCAGGCTAGCAGCCGCCTGTGACATCGCCCACCGGAATCCTTGGGGGAACTGCGCTCACAACCGGTGTGCGGCTCCGGCCGGGGTGGCGCCGCGGGTGTCCAGAAGGAGTTGGGCCTTCACGGCGAGGCCCTGGAGGTCGTACGTACGGTGGTGCTGCAGCAGCAGCGTCAGGTCCGCGCTCGCCGCCGCCTCGTACAGCGAGTCCGCGCGCGGGACGGGCAGTTCGCGTACGCGCCAGTCCAGGACGTGCGGGTCGTGGTAGCCGATCTGCGCGCCCATGTCCATCAGCCGCGTCGCGATCTCCCGGGCGGGGGACGCCTCCTGGTCGGCGAGGTCCGGCTTGTAGGTGACGCCGAGGAGCAGGACCCTGGCGCCGCGGACGGACTTGCCGTGTTCGTTCAGCAGGGTGGCGCAGCGCTGGATCACGTAGCTCGGCATCCGGTCGTTGATCTCCTGGGCGAGCGAGACCATCCGCAGCGGGTGGCCGGGGGTGCGGCTGTTGTACGGGAGGTAGCCCGGGTCCACGGGGGCGCAGTGACCTCCGACGCCGGGGCCCGGGCGGAATGGCTCGAAGCCGAACGGCTTGGTCTCGGCGCACCGGATGACGTCCCAGAGGTCGACACCGAGGTCGTGGCAGAGCACCGCCATCTCGTTCACCAGGGCGATGTTGACGTGCCGGAAGTTGGTCTCCAGAACCTTCGTCATCTCGGCCTCGCGCGGCCCGCGGGCGCGTACGACCTTGTCGGTGAGCCGGCCGTAGAACGCGGCGGCCGATTCGGTGCAGGCGGGGGTGAGGCCGCCGATGACCTTGGGGGTGTTGGCGTAGACGTGGGCGCGGTTGCCCGGGTCGAGACGGCTGGGGGAGCAGGCGAGGTGGAAGTCGCGTCCGGCGCGCAGTCCTGAGCCCTCTTCGAGGAGGGGGCGCACGAAACTCTCGGTGGTGCCGGGGGGCACGGCCGATTCCAGCAGGACCGTGGTGTGCGGGCGGAGTCCGGCGGCGAGGGCGCGGGTGGCGTCGCCGACGGCGGTGAGGTCGATGGTGCGGTCGGCGCCGAGAGGGGTGGGCGCGCAGATCACCGCGGTACGGACCCGGCCCAGCTCGGCCGGGTCGGTGGTGGGCCGGAAGCCCCCCGAGAGCATCCGGCGGATCTCCGGGGCGGTGAGGGCGCCTTCGACGGGGGTGCGGCCGGCGGAGAGCTCGGCGAACGGGTGTGGGTCGGTGTCGTAGCCGACGGTGTGGATACCGGCGGCGACGGCGGCTTGGGCGAGAGGCAGGCCGAGGTGACCGAGTCCGATGACGGCGAGGTCTGCGGGCATAGAGGTGGCCGTCCTTCCCTAAGACCATGAGAGCAGAAAGCGCAACCGCTGAGGACAGCGCAATGTCAGACTAGGCGTAAATATGACCTATATGTCGTATTGTGCGGGTGCTGTTGCCCGGGTGTTGTCCACAGGCGGTGGCTGAAGTCGCGGACCGCGGACAGAATCGAGAGGTGGGTACGGGCGCCCGACCCCCCGGTCGGACCGCAGCGCCGTGCCGGATCCACCCCGATCTACCGGGAGGCAGCAGTGAGGACAGCGACACTGGGACCCGCGGAGCGCGCCGAGGCGCTCGCCGCGATGGCCGAGCGCGAACTGGACGTGCTGGTCGTGGGGGCGGGCGTGGTCGGCGCCGGCACGGCGCTGGATGCGGCGACACGAGGGCTCTCGACCGGACTGGTCGAGGCGCGCGACTGGGCGTCCGGCACGTCGAGCAGATCGAGCAAGCTGATCCATGGGGGGCTGCGCTATCTGGAGATGCTCGACTTCGCGCTCGTGCGGGAGGCGCTGAAGGAGCGCGGGCTGCTGCTGGAGCGGCTGGCCCCGCATCTGGTGAAGCCGGTGCCGTTCCTCTATCCGTTGCAGCACAAGGGCTGGGAGCGGTTCTACGCCGGTTCGGGCGTCGCGCTGTACGACGCGATGTCGGTGTCGTCGGGGCACGGCCGAGGGCTGCCCGTGCACCGGCACCTCTCCCGCCGCCGGGCTCTGCAGGTCGCGCCCGCGCTGAGGAAGGACGCGCTGGTCGGGGCGTTGCAGTACTACGACGCCCAGATGGACGACGCCCGCTACGTGGCGGCGCTGGTGCGCACGGCCGCCGGATACGGCGCGCAGGTGGCGAACCGGGCCCGGGTGATCGGCTTCCTGCGCGAGGGCGAACGGGTCGTCGGCGCGCGGGTGGAGGACGTCGAGGCGGGCGGGGAGTACGAGGTCAGGGCCAAGCAGGTGGTCAACGCGACCGGGGTGTGGACGGACGACACCCAGTCGCTGATCGGTGAGCGCGGACAGTTCCACGTCCGGGCGTCCAAGGGCATCCACCTGGTCGTCCCGAAGGACCGCATCCACTCCTCGACCGGACTCATCCTGCGGACCGAGAAGTCCGTGCTGTTCGTGATCCCGTGGGGCCGCCACTGGATCATCGGGACGACGGACACCGACTGGGACCTGGACAAGGCGCACCCGGCCGCGTCCAGCGCCGATATCGACTACCTCCTCGAACACGTCAACTCGGTCCTGGCCACCCCGCTGACCAGGGATGACGTCGAGGGTGTCTATGCCGGGCTGCGGCCGCTGCTGGCCGGCGAGTCGGACGCGACCAGCAAGCTCTCGCGCGAGCACACGGTGGCGCACCCGGCCCCGGGGCTCGTCGTCGTCGCGGGCGGCAAGTACACGACGTACCGGGTGATGGCGAAGGACGCCGTGGACGAGGCGGTGCACGGCCTCGACCAGCGGGTGGCCGACTGTGTCACGGAGGACATCCCGCTGCTGGGCGCGGAGGGTTACCGGGCGCTGTGGAACGCACGGGCGAGGATCGCGGCCCGCACGGGGCTGCATGTCGCCCGGGTGGAGCATCTGCTGAACCGGTTCGGGTCGATGACCGAGGAGATCCTGGAGCTGATCGCCGCCGATCCTTCGCTGGGCGAGCCGCTGCCGGCGGCGGACGACTATCTGAAGGCCGAGATCGTCTACGCCGCTTCGCACGAGGGGGCCCGTCACCTCGACGACGTCCTGACGAGGCGGACCCGGATCTCCATCGAGACCTTCGACCGGGGCACTCGCTCCGCGCGGATATGCGCGGAGCTGATGGCTCCGGTGCTGGGCTGGGACAAGGGGCAGATCGAGCGGGAGGTGGAGCACTACGAGAAGCGGGTGCAGGCGGAGCGGGAGTCGCAGCGTCAGCCGGACGACCTGACGGCGGACGCGGCACGGCTCGGGGCGCCGGACATCGTGCCGATCTGACGGTCCGATCTGACGGTCCGATCGTCGGTCCGAGCCGATCGGCGGCCCTTCAGGAGATGCGGTGACGATTCTGCCCCGCGGGGCAGAACTCGGCTTCGAGGAGCGCCGGTTCGAGGGTCGCTTCGGTCAGGGTGTCCGTGTTGATGCGGAACGTCAGGGTGTGTCGGCCGTCTCGGGTGGCTGCGGTACGGACGTAGCTGCCCGCGATGTGGCCGTTGTGACCCCAGACGGTTGTCCCGCACGAGAGTTTCTGCGGATAGATGCCCATGCCGTAGATCCCGTGCGCCGTCGCGGTGTTCAGCAGGGTGCTCAGCTGGGCGGGCGGCAGCAGGCGGCCGCCCAGCAGGGCTGCGTAGAAGCGGTTCAGATCGGCGAGCGTGGAGATCAGCTCTCCGGCGGCGCCCGCGGTGCGCGGATCGAGGACGGTGACATCGCGGAGGGTGCCGTCGGCCGGGTCGCGGGAGTAGCCGCGCCCGTGCGGGGCGGGCAGGCCGGTGCGGGCGCCAGGGAGCGACGTGCCGGTGAGACGGAGGTGTTTGATGATGCGGTGTCTGATCTCGGCGGCGCAGCTGTGTCCGGTGACGCGTTGAACAACCAGGCCGAGCAGGACGTAGTTGGTGTTGGAGTAGGAGTAACTGCCGGTGGTGTTCGTGGGGCGGTGGGCCACGGCCGTATGGATCGCGTCGATGGCGGAGACGAGGTGCGCGCCCGGGGCCGCGGTGTAGTCGTAGAGGCCGCTGGTGTGGGTGAGCAGGGCGCGCAGGGTGATGCGGCGGCCGTCGTTGCCGTGGCCGCGTACCAGCCCGGGCAGATGGCTGTCGACGGTATCGGACAGCTGCAGCCTGTGCTCCCGGGCGAGTTGGAGGACGACCGTCGCGACGAACGTCTTGGTGATGCTGCCTGCCCGGAACCGGTCCGCCGAGCGGATGCCGGGACCCGCGGAACGGTAGGTGGCGCGGCGGACGGAGGAGGTGTCCCGGGTGAGAAGTGCCGCGGCCGGGGCACCGCCCTCGGCGACGAGCCGGGGGAGGTACGCGGCTGCGGGCGTGAGGTGTGGTTCGCTGGGCAGGCTCGCTGTTCCGAGGCCGAACAGCGTGAGCACCACCAGGGTGGCGCGCAGCGCCCTGAGTGTCGGCATGGCAGGGAGTCCCTTCCTCCGGCCACATCATGACGGACCCAGGACCCGGCACCATGACCGGTCCCGGGGTGAGGGACAATGAACGCTCTGCCAGGGCGGGTTGATCGCAGAGGGGACGCATGTCGGAGGCGGAGCAGGCACGGGAGCCCCAACGGGACACGGATGGACGTCTCCTTGCGGGTAGGTACCGGCTCGGGGAGGTGCTCGGCCGGGGCGGTATGGGCACGGTCTGGCGTGCTGTCGACGAGACGCTGGGCCGCACGGTCGCGGTCAAGGAGCTGCGGTTCCCGTCGGCCATCGACGAGGACGAGAAGCGTCGGCTCATCACGCGCACACTGCGCGAGGCGAAGGCGATCGCCAGGATCCGCAACAACGGTGCGGTGACGGTCTACGACGTGGTCGACGAGGACGACAGGCCGTGGATCGTGATGGAACTCATCGAGGGCAAGTCGCTCGCCGAGGCGGTGCGCGAGGACGGTGTGCTGACGCCGAAGCGCGCGGCCGAGGTCGGTCTTGCCATCCTCGACGTGCTGCGTTCGGCGCACCGCGAGGGCATTCTGCACCGCGATGTGAAGCCGTCCAACGTGCTGATCGCCGAGGACGGCCGGGTCGTACTGACCGACTTCGGCATCGCCCAGGTCGAGGGCGACCCGTCCGTCACCTCGACGGGCATGCTCGTCGGCGCACCGTCGTACATCTCGCCGGAGCGCGCCCGCGGACACAAGCCGGGACCGCCCGCGGACCTGTGGTCGCTCGGCGGACTGCTGTACGCGAGCGTCGAGGGCTCCCCGCCGTACGACAAGGGTTCGGCGATCGCCACCCTGACCGCGGTGATGACCGAGCCGCTCGACCCGCCGAAGAACGCGGGCCCGCTGGAGGAGGTCATCTACGGCCTGCTCGCCAGGGACCCGGAGCAGCGGCTCGACGACGCGGGTGCGCGGGCCCTGCTCAACGAGGTGATCCACGCCGCCGACAAGCCGGCCCCCGTGGTGCCCCCGCCGGCCGACTCCACCCAGGTCATGGCGCTGCCCGGAAGTGTCGTCGCTCCCCGGACCAAGGGGGCGTCGAAGTCCGGTGAGGCGGCGGAGGGCGCGCGGGACCGGCTGCGCGGTGCGCTGCGTTCCGCGCGGAACGCGAAGGCGGCGCCCGGAGCGGGTGCGGCTGCCGCTGCTCCTGTCTCCGCCGCGCCCTCAGCCGTTTCCAAGGCTCCGGCCCGGCCCAAGGTTTCGGCGGCCTCCGCCTCCGGGGGTGTACCGCCGCAGCGTCCGGGCGGCCCGTCGAACACGCCGGTCCGCGCGTCCCTCACGGACGTGGTGCCCCGTCGCACCCTGGCGATCATCGCGGCCGTCGTCGCGCTCGTCGTGCTCGGCACCGTCCTGGCGCTCTCGCTCGGCGGGGGCGCCACGGACAACCGGAGCAGCGGTTCCGGCAAGGGCGGCACGTCGGCCTCGGCGGGGGCTTCCACGAGCGCCGGCTCCGGCAAGGACAAGGACAAGGACAAGGACCAGGGCCAGGACCAGGGGCAGAGCGCCGATCAGGGCGAGGACAAGGACAAGGGCAAGGGCAAGGGCAAGGACGACGACTCGGGCAAGGGATCGGACTCGGGCAAGGCGGGCGCGCTGCCCGACGGCTACAAGATGGTCACCGACAAGCGGTTCCACTTCATGATGGCGATGCCCAAGAACTTCACGCCCTACAAGATCGCGGGCGCCAGCTCCGGCCAGATCTACGCCGTGAACGGCGGCTACCCCCGCGTCCAGGTCGACTACAACAGCTCTCCCAAGGACGATGCCGCCGCGGCCTGGAACGCGGCCAAGGGCTACATCGCGGCCACCAGCAGCGGTTACCGGCACCTCGGGATCAAGACCGTCGAGTACAACGGCTATCCGACCGTCGCCGACTGGCAGTTCGAGCGCGATGAGAACGGGCAGCGGAGCCACGTGCTCAACCGGGGCTTCAAGGTCGATGCCACGCACGGCTACTCGATCATGATCAGCTGCAAGGCGAGCGAGTGGAACGGCGAGGCGTGCCGGACCGTGCGTGAGACGGCGTTCGCCACGTTCCGGCCCAAGGACTGAGCGGCGGGTTGCGTCGACCCTGCCGCGCGGCCGGCACTTGCCACGTATTGTGAGAGGCGGAGGACCGTACGCAGCCATAACCGTAGGCGAATTGCACAGTATGTGACCGCAATTGACGGTTGATGCGGTCTCCGTGACCGGGGGAACAGCGCGCTCTGGGGAGGCGTCGTGGACGACTATGCGGGTCGGGTGCTTGCCGACCGCTACCGCCTGCCGCTGCCGCCTTCCGATGAGTACGAACTGGTCGAGACCCGGGCATTTGACACGTACAGCGGACAGGAAGTCCTGGTGCGGCAGGTGCCGTTGCCGGAGGTCGTGGACGCCGAGGTGCTCGACGGGGACGGGCCGCCGCCGGCGGTGCGTCGGGCCGGCGGGCGTACGGTGCGGCGGTCCACGGACCCCGCGGTCCGGCGCGCGATCGAGGCCGCGCAGGCCGCGGCCCAGGTGCCCGATCACCCGAGGCTCGACCAGGTCTTCGACGTGTTTGCCGAGGACGGATCGCTCTGGATCGTGAGCGAACTGGTCGCGGCCCGTCCGCTGGCCGCGCTGCTCGCCGAGCGGCCGCTGAATCCGTACCGGGCCGCCGAGATCGGCTCCGATGTGCTGACGGCCCTGCGCGTGCTGCATGCGCACGGCTGGACCCACCGGAACATCACCATCCGTACGGTGCTGATCTGCGACGACGGACGCGTCATGCTGACCGGCCTGGCGGCCGGGGCGGCGGAGGAGGCGTTGTGCGGGTATGTGCCGACGCCGCAGCCCGAGGACGAGAACGGGTACGGGCGGCCCGCGCTCGAGTCGGGCCCGACCGGTCCGTACGTACCGCCCGCGGAGCCCGCCGAACGAGCCGGGCCGCCCGGACCCGTCGAGCTGCCCTCCTCGCGCGGTCCGGCCGGTGAGCCGGAGGCCGTACGGTCGCCGCAGCATCCCGACGCGGCTGCCCCCGGCGCGGACGGCTCCGCGCAGCTGCGGGCCGCGCGCGCCGGAGCCATCGCCGCCTACCGCGCGGGCGCCCGCGCCGCCGCACGCGTCAGCGAGGACCAGCGACGTGCCCGGACCGGCGAGCCGGAGGAAGCGGACCGGACCGGCAGCCTCCCCGTTCAGCGTCCCGGCCCCCCCGACATCGGCCGCCCGCAGCTCACGGGTGGGTGGGGCCCCACCGCGACGGACCCGTACGACGACGAGGGCGACGAGGACGACGACGAGTACGACGCCCCGTACGGCCGTGACGGCGGCGACGGGGGCCACGGTGGCCAGGGGCCGCCCGACCGGCGGATGCACCTGATCGGCTCATGGGGCGACGGCGCCGACTTCGGACGCCCTGTTCCCGCGGGCGGCTCCAACGAGGACGCCCTGCGTGCCGACGCCCGTCGCCACGGCACCTCTGCACCTCAGCAGCAGGAGCACCGACAGCAGCCCACCTCCGGCCGCTGGGACGACATCGTCGCCGGTGGCCAGGGAGCCCCCGCCTACCGCGGCCCCGCCACCACCCTCGCCGCCGAGCGCGCCCGGCAGGCACGGATCGCCGTCGTCGGCGCCGTCACCGAGCGCTGGGCACCCGAGCAGGCCGGACCGGTGCACGAGAACTGGCAGCTGGCACCGCCGATCGGCCCCGCCACCGACCTCTGGGCGCTCGGCGCCCTGCTCTACCGCGCCGTTCAGGGCCACGCCCCCTACCCCGAGGAGAGCGCGGCCGAGCTCGTCCAGATGGTCTGCGGCGAGCCTCCCGCCTTCGCCGAGGAGTGCGGTCCGCTGCGTCCGGTCGTCGAGTCGCTGCTGCGCCAGGACCCCACCGAACGCCCGGACTTCGAGGAGCTGCGCGGCTGGCTGCGCTCCCTCGTGCGGTCGGCGCCCGAGCCCGAGGCCGGTCTCGACGTCGTGCCGCTGCCGTCCGTCGACGGCACCCGGCTGCCCGTCGTACGCCGCCGGGGCGAGCTGGTCCGCAAGCGCCGCGGCCGCATGGGCGGCGCCTCCGCGCACGGCCGCCACCGCCAGACGAGGGAGCGACCCGAGCGGTACGAGAAGCCACGGCCGCCCCGCGAGCCCAAGGGCCCCAAGGCGCTGCGCACTCCGCCCCGCCCCCGGCAGGGCGAAGGACGTGCGCCGCGGCGGCTCGGACGGCTGCTGCTCGTGCTGATCCTGCTGGGCCTGGCCACCGCCATCGCCTACGCCGTGATGTTCCTGCCCAAGGCGGACAGCGGTGCCGGGCAGGGCTCCCCCTCCGGCTCCAAGGGCTCGACCGCGGCGGCCTCGGACACCGGCTCCCCCGACTCCTCCGACGGGAAGCCGCCGGCACAGTCCGAGCCGCCGTCATCGTCCCGGTCGCCCGGTGCGGAGCAGCCGCAGACCAGCCGCTCGACTGTCGCTCTCGCACCTGGTTACACCCTGCGCAAGGACGCCGAGGGCTTCGAGGTCGGCGTACTCAAGGGCTGGCAGCGCAGCGCCGGCGGCGCCGACCGGCAGGTCAGGTACGGCAGCGACGGGTTCAGCCTGCTGGTCGTGCCGGGCCGCGACACCGTGAAGGCGAACGGCGGCGACCCGCTCGTCTACCAGAGCGACAAGGAACGGGAGTTGCAGCCCTTCCGGGACTCCAGCTGGTCATCGGCGACCGGGCTGCGCCGTATCGACGTCGGCCGACAGGCCATGGCGGAAGGCCAGTTCACCTGGCAGGACGAGACCGGGCGCGAGGTGTACGTCCGCAACCTCGCGATGATCGTCGACGGCCGCTACCACGTCATCCAGGTGATCGGCCCGGAGAACGAGCGGGACAAGGTGACCGCCGTCTATGAACAGGCCATCGCCTCCTACCGCGTGAACTCCTGAGGCACCGGCAGAGGAAGAGCGCCCGCGCGACAAGCATCACAGTGCGGTTTCGTGGGCGGTGCGAGGTTCCGTGGCCGTACTCCCCCTCCGTAACCTGGCATCCGAAGGAAACGGGGCGGGGAATCGTGGAACGATCACAAGGAACGGACACGGGGCTGGTGCTGGCCGGAAGATACCGGCTCGGTGAAGTCCTGGGGCGCGGCGGCATGGGCAAGGTGTGGCGCGCCCATGACGAAGTGCTGCATCGCACGGTCGCCGTCAAGGAGTTGACCGCCGGGCTGTACGTCGCCGAGGCCGACCGGGTCGTGCTCCATGCCCGGACCCAGAAGGAGGCCCGCGCCGCGGCCCGCATCACCCATCCCGGCGTGGTCACCGTCCACGACGTGGTCGAGTACGACGACAGGCCCTGGATCGTCATGCAGTACGTCGACGGACCGTCACTCGCCGACGCCGCCAAGGAGAGTGGCGAGATCGCGCCGCGCGAGGCGGCCAGGATCGGCCTCCATGTCCTGAGCGCGCTGCGCGCCGCGCACAGCGCCGGCGTGCTGCACCGGGACGTGAAGCCCGGCAACGTACTCCTCGCCCGTGATGGCTCGGTGCTGCTCACCGACTTCGGTATCGCCGCGATAGAGGGCGACTCGACCATCACCAGGACCGGTGAACTCGTCGGGTCCATCGACTATCTGGCGCCCGAGCGGGTACGCGGCGGCGATCCCGGTCCCGCCTCCGACCTCTGGTCGCTCGGCGCCACGCTCTACTCCGCGGTCGAGGGACGCTCGCCGTTCCGCCGCACGTCGCCGATCTCCACCATGCAGGCGGTCGTCACCGAGGAACCGCCGCCGTCCGCCCGCGCCGGCGCGCTCGGCCCGGTGATCACCGCCCTGCTCCGCAAGGACCCGGCGGACCGGCCCTCGGCGGCCGAGACGGAACGGATGCTGCTGGACGCGATGGAGGGGCGGGAGCCCCGGGCGGCGCAGGCGTATGTACCGACGCAGCGGGTGCCCGAGGAAGCCCTGCGGGCGACGGACCCGGACGGCCAGGGGCAGTCGGGCGGCACCACCGGAACGGAAGCGCTCCGCCCCGGCCCGCAGACCACCGACACCACCCCGGTGACCCGCCGCAGCCGCGGCCGTTGGCGTACGACCGTCCTGGTCATCGCCCTCGCCGCACTGGTCGGCGGTGGTGCCGGGCTGGCCGCGATGAAGTACGGCGAGAGCCCCGGGACGGGCCGCGCGGGCGGCGCGGGCCAGGTGAGCCGGGCGCCGCAGCAGCCCTCGTCGCAGGCTCCGAAGCCCAGCCCCTCCGCCAAGGCGGTACCCGACGGCTGGCAGCGGGTGGACGACCCCGACGGGTTCGGCCTGATCGTCCCCGACGGCTGGAAGCGCCGGGCGGACGGCCTGAACGTCGACTACACCCCGGACAACGGCGAGCACTACATCCGCATCAGCATCGACCGGGAACCCGACTTCGAGAACTCCTACCTGCACATGCTGGACCTGGAGACGAAGCTCACCGCGCGGCTGCCCGCGTACGTGCGCAAGACTCTGCAGTCCAAAACCTACCGCGACCGGCCCGGCTCCCTCTGGGAGTTCACCTGGACCGAGTCCAAGGACCACCCGGGCCCGCGCCACGCGATCGACCAGATGTACTTCGGCGAGGACGGCGGCCCGGAGTACGCGCTGTACATGTCGGGTCCAGCGGGGGACTGGGACACGACGCGGGACCAGTTCGACACGATGCTGCGGGGCTGGCGCGCCCCGGGTGACGCCGGCTGACGGTGCCTGCACGTGCGGCATCAGGGGCATTCCGGCGCCCTCCGGGAGTTCACCTGGAACGGCTTCTCGAAGGCGGAGGGCGCCCGGCACACGTACGACCTGTGCTGGGAGGAGGACGGTCTGATGTACGACGTCTGGGTGTCGGCGCCGGTCGGCCGGCTCGACGTGGCGCAGGAGCAGTTCGACGCGGCACTGGACTCCTTCACCGCGGCCCGCTGAGGACTGCGTTCCGCTGCCGCGCAGTTGTTTCGCGAACGGCCGGCCGGCCCGTCCGGCTCGGTAGATAGCCCCTGATCAGCAAATATGCCGCCAGTGATCGCTGGCTCGATTTGTGGGGACTGTGAAAACCTGTTACCGGCGGGTACCCAAAGTGTGCGGCTGGACATACTCTCGCCCCATGACGGACTCGCAGGCCTCTGCTGCCCACCCTGGTTCGAACCCTGTGGCCGCCGCCCCCGCGGGCGCGCGCACAGCCGCCGATGTGGTGACGCCCGAGGTGGTCGCCCAGTTGACCCGTGGCGTCGTCGGCTCCGGCCGTACCGCGAACCACACCCCCTTCACCGGGGAGAAGCTCGCCGACCTGCCGGAGTCCACCCCCGAGGACGTCGCCGAAGCCTTCGCGCGGGCCCGCGCCGCCCAGCCCGCCTGGGCCGCCACCCCCGTCCGGGCCAGGGCCGCCGTCCTGCTCCGCTTCCACGACCTCGTACTCCAGCGCCAGGCCGAGGTCCTCGACCTCATCCAGCTGGAGACTGGCAAGGCCCGCCTGCACGCCCACGAGGAGGTGCAGGCGGTCGCCGTCGTCGCCCGGCACTACGGGCGCAGGGCGTCCTCGTATCTGAAGCCGAAGCGGCACACCGGTGTCGTACCGATCTTGACCAAGGTCACCGAGCTGCGCCAGCCGCGCGGCGTCGTCGGCCATATCTCGCCGTGGAACTACCCGTTCGAGCTGTCCGTCGGCGACGCGCTGCCCGCGTTCGTCTCCGGCAACGCCCTCGTGATGAAGCCCGACACGGAGACCGCGCTCACCGCGCTCTGGGCCCGTGACCTGCTGATCGAGGCCGGGCTGCCCGCCGAGGTGTTCCAGGTCGTCCTCGGTGACGGACCGGTCGTCGGTCCCGAGGTCGTCAAGCACGCCGACTACGTCTCGTTCACCGGCTCCACCCGTACCGGCCGCGAGGTCGCCCAGGGTGCGGCGGCCCGGCTCGTCGGCGTCTCGCTGGAACTCGGCGGCAAGAACGCCATGCTGGTCCTGAAGGACGCCGACGTGGAGAAGGCCGCCGCAGGCGCCGTCCGCGCCGGCTTCTCCTCCGCCGGACAGCTCTGCATCTCCATCGAGCGGCTGTACGTCCACGAGTCGGTCGCCGACGACTTCGTGGAGCGGTTCGCCGCCCGTACCAAGGCCATGCGGCTCGGCAGCTCCCTCGCGTACGGCGCCGACATGGGTTCGCTCGTCGGTGAACGCCAGCTGGAGACCGTCACGCAGCATGTCGCGGAGGCCGTCGAGAAGGGCGCCACACTCGTCGCGGGCGGCGTTGCCCGCCCCGACATCGGCCCGCTGTTCTACGAGCCGACCATCCTCGACGGCGTCGAGGCACCGATGGCCGTCTGCACCCAGGAGACCTTCGGCCCGGTCGTCTCCATCTACCGCTTCTCCGACGAGGACGAGGTCATCGCCCTCGCCAACGCCACCCCGTACGGCCTGAACTCCAGCGTCTGGACCAAGGACTCCAGGCGCGGTCACCAGGTCGCCGCCCGGCTGCGGACCGGTACGGTCAACATCAACGAGGGGTACGCCCCCGCGTACGGCAGCGTGCAGTCCCCGATGGGCGGCATGAAGGATTCCGGTCTCGGCCGGCGGCACGGCTCCGAAGGCATCCTCAAGTACACCGAGGCCCAGACCGTCGCCCAGCAGAGGCTGATCCCGCTCGCCCCGTCCTTCGGGATGGACGACGAGAAGTACGCGGCGTTCATGAGCCGCAGCCTGAAGGCGATGAAGGCGTTCCGCCTGCGCTGACCCCGTAACACCGCAGCACGTTCTGTCCTTTTCGCACCGAGGAGAGCCATGTCCCAGGACAGCCCTGCCCAGAATCAGGCCGGACCGGCGGGTGAGACCGACGACGACGGGGCGTACGACTACGACGTCCTCGTCGTCGGCTCGGGCTTCGGCGGCGCGGTGTCCGCCCTGCGGCTGAGCGAGAAGGGGTACCGGGTCGGGGTCCTGGAGGCTGGCCGCCGCTTCACCCCCGGCACCCTCCCCAAGAACTCCTGGGACATCAAGAACTACCTGTGGGCCCCCGCCCTCGGGCTCTTCGGCATCCAGCGCGTGCATCTGCTCGGCAAGGTGATGGTGCTCGCCGGGGCGGGCGTCGGCGGTGGCTCCCTCAACTACGCCAACACGCTGTACGTCCCGCCGGCCCCGTTCTTCGAGGACCGCCAGTGGGCTTCCATCACCGACTGGCAGGACGAGCTGACGCCGTACTACGACCAGGCCAAGCGGATGCTCGGGGTGCGGCTCAACCCCACGATGACCCCGTCCGACGTCCATCTGAAGGCGGCCGCGCAGGCCATGGGCGTCGGCGACACCTTCCATCTCGCCCCGGTCGGTGTCTTTTTCGGCGACGGCAGCGACGCCGACGGCACGGCGAAGGCGAAGCCCGGCGGAACGGTCGCCGACCCGTACTTCGGCGGCGCGGGCCCCGCCCGCAAGGCCTGCACCGAGTGCGGCGAATGCATGACGGGCTGCCGCCACGGCGCGAAGAACACCCTGAACGAGAACTACCTCCACCTCGCCGAGAAGGCCGGAGCCGTCATCCACCCGATGACCTCCGTCGTCGCGATCACGGACGGCCCGGAGGGCGGGTACCACGTCACGACCGTCCCGACGGACCGCCGGAAGAAGGGCAGGCCGACGCTGCTGCGCGCCCGCGAGGTGGTTGTCGCGGCGGGCACGTACGGCACCCAGACCCTGCTCCACACCATGAAGGACAAAGGGCTGCTGCCCCGGCTCTCCGCCAGGCTCGGCGAGCTGACCCGTACCAACTCCGAGGCGCTCGTCGGCTCCCAGACCAGCGACCGCCGCTACCGCAGGAAGCACGGCACCGCGAAGGCCGACTTCACCCAGGGCGTCGCCATCACGTCCTCGATCCACCCCGACGAGAACACCCACATCGAGCCGGTCCGCTACGGCAAGGGTTCCAACGCCATGGGCTCCCTGTCGATCCTCCAGGTCCCGTACGGCAGCCGCCGGGTGCTGGGCTGGCTCGGCAACATGGCCAAGCACCCGACCCTCGCCATCCGGTCGCTCTCCAGCCGTCGCTGGTCGGAGCGGACCATCATCGGTCTCGTCATGCAGTCGCTGGACAACTCCCTGACGACCTACCGCAAGCCCAGCGGTATCGGAAAGGGCCTGCTCACCGCCCGGCAGGGGCACGGGGCGCCCAACCCCACCCAGATCGAGGAGGCGACGCGCAGCGCCTCGTTGCTCGCCGACGAGATCAACGGCTTCGCCGGGTCGAACGTCGGCGAACTGATGGGCACCCCGCTCACCGCGCACTTCCTCGGCGGTTGTCCGATCGGTGCGAGCGCGGAGGACGGGGTCATCGACCCGTACCACCGGCTGTACGGGCACCCGGGCATCTCGGTCGTGGACGGCTCGGCGGTCTCCGCGAACCTCGGCGTCAACCCGTCGCTGACCATCACCGCGCAGGCGGAACGGGCCATGTCGTTCTGGCCCAACAAGGGCGAGGCGGACCCGCGCCCGGCGCAGGGCGAGGCGTACGAGCGGCTGGCCGCGGTCGAGCCGAAGGCACCGGCGGTGCCGAAGGAGGCGTTCGGCGCGCTGAAGCTGCCGTTCCTGGGTCTGCCGACGGTCCCGCCGAAGAAGAAGCAGTAGGGCCTCTCTTTCGGACCGGGCCGGATCCGGACAGCGGAAAGGGGCTGCACCCCCCTCCGAGTGCAGCCCCTCACGCCTACCGGTGACGTCGCCCGTTACGCGGCGGCGTCACCCGTTCCTGCGGCGCCGCACGACGGTTGTGACGGTGTCGTCGGCGAACGCGACCGGGGCGGCCAGGATGGCCGCGGGTGCTATGACTGCGGTGGCGGCGGCCACCGCCATGGCGGAGAAGTCCGGTGTACCGCTGTGGCCGCGGTACGCAGGTGTGGACGGGCCTTCCGCGGTGGGGTCACGGATGGGGCCGTTGTTCTGCATGCATGACCAGCCACCCGCCGCAATGGTTGTCCCGGTGTTCACAGAATCTTTATGTGACATGTGCCATATGGCACTCCGTCGTCCCCCGTGACCTGCGGAAATTCGCCGCCGCTCCATGACCAAGGGCCCCGCGGTCCGGTGTGAACCGGTCCGCGGGGCCCTTGTCGATGGCACCGGCGCGTCAGGGCGGCGCCGGTGCCGAGAGGCGGCGCCGGGGGGTGGCGCCGCGGGAAGGTGGTGCGTCGGGTCGGCGCCCCGGCGCACGGGGGGCGCGTAAGAGGTGTCGACCCAAGTCGTGAGTGGTGCGATACGTGAGTGGTGCGATATGGGGGACTTGCCCCTTGCGTCGTGCTGGTGACCGTGCCGGGAACCAGCCAGGTCGCAGGCAGGTCACTGATCGGTATCGGTCGGTGTGTATAGTCGGGCGGCAGAAGTCCCCTACGTCAAGGAAAGACGAG